>JBPCPD010000124.1:0-5585 GCA_050999535.1 Thermoleophilaceae bacterium | reverse complement strand
GTACTGACCCGGTAACTCTCCAGCGGCGGTCGAGCCTTGGGGAAGAAGTGCCGCTTGTGCAGGGAATTCGTGAGAGCCCTCGTCCGGACTCGAACCGGAGACCCCTTCCTTACCATGGAAGTGCTCTACCAACTGAGCTACGAGGGCGCTGACCCGCCAGCCTAGCGGCGGCGGTCGAGAGGGGTGAGGCCGATGGCCGAGGTCGTTCTGTTCCACGGCGGGCGGGGCTTGCGCCCCGGCGTGACGCTGGCCGCGGAGCGCTTGCGCGAGGCCGGCCACGTGCTCCACGTGCCCGACTACTACGACGGTGAGGTCTTCGACGACCTCGCCGACGGAATGGCCAAGCGCGACGCGCTCGGGATGGAGGAGATCGTGCGCAGGGCGCACGCGGCGGTCGAGGATCTACCGGAGGCGGTCGTGCTCGCCGGCTTCTCGCTCGGAGCGATGCTGGCGCAGCTGCTCGCGGCCAACCGCCCCGGCACCCGCGGCGCGATCCTGATGCACGGCGCCCAGCGGCTCGAGGTCCTGGGGGTCGACCGCTGGCCGGCGCGAGTGCCGGCCGACGTTCACTACGGCGCGGGCGATGACCTCGTCGACGCGGAGGCCGTGATGGCATTGGGCGCGGTCGTCACCGCTGCGGGGGCGCGCTTCGACGCCTACGCCTACCCGTGCTCGGGCCACCTGTTCGCCGACCCCGACCTCTCCGACTACGACCACGACTCGGCCGAGTTGATGTGGGAGCGCGTCGCGGCGTTTCTCGCGCGCGTGGACGCGACGTAGCCGCGGACGATCATGGGGGAGGGGGGATTCGAACCCACTCAGGCATAGCCACCAGATTTACAGTCTGGCCCGACTCTCCAACTCCGGCGCTCCCCCGGGGTTTCAGCTCGCCGATTCTACCTTGGTGCGCCGCTGCGTCCTACCCCGCGTCGCGCATGCGCTGGGCCTCGGGCAGGCACTCCAGCTTCTTGAGCGTGGTGTTCTCGATCTGGCGGATGCGCTCGCGCGTGACCCCGAACGCGCGGCCGACCTCCTCGAGCGTGCGCGGCTGGTGGCCCTTGAGCCCGTAACGCATCTCGATCACCTCGCGCTCGCGCTGGGGCAACGCGTCAAGCGCGCGGCGGACGTTCTCACGCCGCAGATTCTCCGAGGCGGTCTCGAACGGCGACTCGGCCGCCTTGTCCTCGACGAGGTCACCGAGCTCGGCGTCCTCCTCCTCGCCGATCGGCTTCTCGAGCGAGATCGGCAGCTGGGCGATGCGCAGGATGTCCTTCACGTCGCGCGCCGTCCACTGAAGCTCGTGGGCGATCTCCTCAGGCTCGGGCTCGCGGCCGAACTCCTGCACGAGCTGACGCTCGACATGGACGACCTTGTTCAGCTTCTCGACCATGTGCACCGGGATCCGGATCGTGCGCGCCTTGTCGGCGATCGCGCGCGTCACCGCCTGGCGGATCCACCAGGTCGCGTAGGTCGAGAACTTGTAGCCGCGGCGGTAGTCGAACTTCTCGACCGCCCGGATCAGGCCCAGCGAGCCCTCCTGGATCAGGTCCAGGAAGGAGAGCCCGCGACCGAGGTAGCCCTTTGCGATCGAGACGACCAGGCGCAGGTTGGCCTCGACCATCTGCTGCTTGGCGGCCATGTCGCCGCGCTCGATGCGCTTGGCGAGCGACACCTCCTGGTCGGCGGTCAGCAGCCCCACGCGTCCGATCGAGCGCAGGTAGAGGCGCAGCGAGTCGAGGCTCGGCTCGACGGTCAGGTCGAGCTCGGGCTTCTTGGAAGGGGCCGGCCGGCCATCGGGGGCGGGCGCCGGCTGGGCGCCGTCGGCCGAGGCGGCCGCGGGCCGCCCGTCGTGCGCGACGACATCGATCCCGTTCTCGACCAGGTAGGCGTGCAGCGCCTGGACCTGCTCCTTGGTGACCTCGACCTCCTCGAGGCATGCCGCGATCTCGTCGAACGTGAGCGACCCCCGCTCGCGGGCCTCGGCCACCAGGTCGCGGAGCTCCTCGACCTCGAGGAACGGCGCCCGCGGCTGCGCGATCAACAGCGTTGACCCTTCGTCGGTCTCGCTCACCCTCCAACCCCTCCCAGCTTGCAGCCGCGGCCAATGTACCAGTGACCCCGCCGGGCTGCGCCCCTCGGCCCGGTATCGTCAAGGGCGATGAGCGAACTGGCCCCTGCCCCGACCGGGGACGTCCAGGCACGCCGACCGACGATCCACATCAGCCTGTCGCGCGTGGGCGTCACCGGCGTCGAGAAGGTCATCCGCATCCGCGCGGGCGCGCAGGAGCAGCTCTTCTACGCCGAGCTCGAGTGCTTCGTCGACCTCGGCTCCGCGCAGAAGGGTGCGCACATGTCACGCTTCGAGGAGGCGGTCAACGAGGCGATCGACGAGGTCATCCTCGGCGCGGCGCTCAAGGCCGAGACGCTCGCCCAGCACATCGCCGAGCGGGTACGCGAGCGCCAAGCGGCCAAGCGCGCCGAGGTGACGATCGCCGCGCGCTACCCCGAAACCCGCCCGGCGCCCGTGTCGGGCATCCCGACCCAGGAGATCTACACGCTGCTCGGCTCCGCGGTCGCCTCCGAGCGCGGCACCCGCCGCCTGATCGGCGTCGAGGCGCAGGGCATGACCGCCTGCCCGTGCGCGCAGGAGCTAATGGGCGAGCGCGCGAGCGCGCGGCTGGAGACGGAGGGCTTCGACGCCGACGAGATCGAGCGCATCCTCGCCAGCGTCCCGCTCGCGACCCACAACCAGCGCGGGATCGGGCGCCTGCAGGTGGGCTGTCCCGAAGGCGCGGCGGACGAGATCGAGGCCGCGACGCTGCTGCGCATCGTCGAGCGCTCGATGAGCTCGGAGATCTACGAGCTGATGAAGCGCTCGGACGAGGCCGACGTCGTCGAGCGCGCGCACCGCCGGCCGCGCTTCGTCGAGGATTGCGTGCGCGAGATGATCCGCATGGCGACCGAGGAGCTCGGCGATCTCGGCGACGACGCCTTTCTCTCCGCGCGCCAGCAGAACCTCGAGACGATCCACCGCCACAGCGTCGTCGCCGAGCGCCACGGCCTGCTGCGCGAGCTGCGCGCCGAGCTCGCGGGAGGCCCTGCCGCCGCCACGCACGCGACGATGCGCGAGTGGCTCGATGGGCGCGCGATCTGCAACTGAGCGCCCGCCGGTCCGCTTCGGTGCCGAGGAGGTGAAGTTTGACGGCACGCTGCCGATGGGTCCGCATGGACCCTTTTCGCATGGACGATCACGTGCGCCTGCCCCTCTCCCAGGACGCCGCGCTCGTGACGGCGCTCGCCGGCACCGCGATGGCCTTCGCCCACTCGCGCGAGGACGAGGCCGAGCGCTGGCTGCGCGCGCTGCGACTGCACGGCCAGGTGGGCCGCGCCCTGCAGGCGCTCGGCGTCGGCGAGGCGCCACTGTCGACCGGCCCCGAACCCGCTCCGGAGACCTCCCCCGAGATCGAAGGCGATCCGGTGAAGCGCTCGCTGGCCCGCGCCGGAGAGCTCGCCGTACAGCGCGGAGCGGGCGCGGTGACGACCGTCGACCTGCTGTTCGCCCTCTTCGAGGTCTACGACAAGCGCATGGAACGCGCGCTCTACCTCCGCGGCGCTTCGCGAGCCGAGCTCAGCGAGCGGCTGACTGAGCAGGCCGAGCACGCCGCGCTCGAGCGCGGGTAACGCTCACGCGACGCGATCGGCCGTCGCGGCGCGCTCGGCGACATCCTCGTCGACGCGCCGCCGAAAGCTCATGAAGTAGTCGGCCCCGGAGACGACGGTCGCGAGGAGCATCGTCCAGACCAGGCCCTGCACCCAGATCGCGTCGACGTCGGGTGCGGCGATCAGCGCCAGGACCGCGAGCGACTGCGAGATCGTCTTGAGCTTGCCGAGCCTGCTCGCCGGGATCACGGCCCCCTGCTGGCCGGCGGCGATCCGCAGGCCGCTGACGGCGAGCTCGCGCGCGATGATCAGCATCGCGACCCACGCGGCCACACGGTCGAGGCTGACCAGCGCCATCAGCGCCGCGATGATCAGCAGCTTGTCGGCGATTGGGTCCATCACCTTGCCGAACGTCGTCACCGCCTGGCGCGAGCGGGCGATGTACCCGTCGAGACCGTCGGTCAGCGTGGCAGCGAGGAACACCACCGCCGCGATCGCCAAGCCATGCTCGATCTCGGTGGTGAGCGCCACGACGACGACCGGCACCATCAGGATGCGCAGCAGGGTGAGCAGGTTGGGCAGGTTGAGCGGGAGCATGCCGGTGAGTCCGCGGCGCCCCGGCGCCCCGGCAGGCTGAGGCTACCCCGCGTGGGCCGCCCGGTTGCGCCGGCGCGCGAGGTACTCGAGCCCGATCGTCGAGCCCACCGGCCCCAGCGGGGAGACCGTCGCGGCCAGCAGCGGCCACGGCAGCGCGTTCCGGCGGCAGCCGACGGCGACCGCGACGCACAGCAGGATCCAGCCGACCCCGTGTGACCAGCCGAGCACGAGCTCCGCCCGCTCGTCCAGGCCGCCGATCGCCACGATCAGCAGCGTCGTGAACAGCGCCAGCTCGAACAGCGAGAACAGCCGCACCGCGGCGAAGTAGCTCACCGGGAGGAGGTTAGGCGGGGGGAGTCGCGGCGCGCTCGGCGCGGATTCGCCGGCGCGCGAGCACGATGCCGCCGACGGCGGTCAGCGCGAGCAGGGAGATGGCGACGATCGCCTCCGGCGAGGAGAGGTCGTCGAAGCTGCCGCCGAGCGCCACGTAGGCGAAGAGCTTCGGAGCACCCGCGAGGGTCGCGATCAGGAGATGGACCAGGCGCGCGCCGGACGCGCCGGCCGCGTAGTTGACGATCCCCCACGGGACTCCCGGGGTGATCCGGCTGTAGACCAGCGCCAGCAGGCCGTGGCGCCGCAGCGACTCCTCGAAGCGCGGGATGCGCTGCAACAGCCAGCCGCGCAGCTCCTCGCCCGCGAGCCAGTGGCCGATCGCCCACTGCGCGCACACGACCAGGGCCATTCCCGCCAGCGCGAGCGGCGTCCCGCCCGCGGTGCCGAAGACCAGCCCCGTCGCGCTGGCGACGAACGGCCACGGCACGAGGATCGCCGCGACGGCGAAGATCAACGGCCACGCGAACGGGGCCGCGCCGCCGAGGTCCTCGCCCCAGCTGCGAATCTCACCGGCCGAGGGCAGCGATCCGCTGAGCGAGAGCCAGATCAGCGTTGCCGGAACCGCGAACGAGATGGCGATCCGCAGCCACAGCACCGCGCGCGAGCCTCGGCTGCGGCCCCGGTTCGCCACCGCCGGCCTCAGGCGTCTCCGCCGGCGAGGTCCCTGCGGCGCAGCGACCACATCTGCGGACCGCGCTCGAGCTCGAGTGTGGCGGGCCAGGGCAGCAGTACGCCGTGTCCGCCGCCGGGGTGCAGGCCGATCGGCAGGAAGCCGGAGGCGATCCTCGCCTCGCGCGCGACGATCCGCAGGTCGGTTGCGAAGGCGAGGTTGACCCCGGCGCCGACCGCTCCGCCACGGATCGCGGCGGCGAGCGTGATCGTCGCCACCCCCTTCACGTGCTCGACGATGATCTCGGCGACCATGACTTTGAAGC
>JBPCPD010000098.1:0-7081 GCA_050999535.1 Thermoleophilaceae bacterium | reverse complement strand
GGACACCAACAACCCGCAAAAAGAAGACCCCCCCCCAGGGGGGCGAGATAAGCCGCGGACGGGCTGGTTTTTCGTCCCCGGGCCACGGCGGCACAGGCACCGGCTGCTGGCGCGGCGCGTAGGTCAGCGCGTACGAGTACGGGACCAGATCGAGGAAGTGGTCGGCGTGCAGGTGCGAGAGCAGCACCGCGTCGACCTCGGTGTAGTCGACGAACTGGCGCAGCTTCGAGAAAACCCCGTTGCCACAGTCGAGCAAGACCGAGACATCGTCCTCCTGGAGCAGATAGCCCGAGCACGCACCGCCCGCGTCCTGCCACGACGGCGACTTGCCGAGCACCGTGACCTTCATGCCGGGAGCGTATAGCGGCCTGGTGGCACCCGGCCGGACACGCGCCCCGGGGGGTGCGGGGGGGGTGCGAGCCCCCGGGACCCTGCTCGGCCGGACACGCGCCCCGGGGGGTCCGGGGGGCGTGAGCCCCCGGCTGCTTCCTATCCGGCCTGCGGCGCCGGAAAGGCGTACGCCGCACGCGTGCGCTCGGCCCGGAATACGAACGCGAGCTGACGCTCGGGCACCAGGCCGCGCTCGGCGGGGCGGAAGGTCGTGCACGGTTCGTCGAGCTCGAGCGCGCAGAGCATATTCTGATGGAAGAAGCAGTCCTCGCAGCGGACCTCGCCCTTGCCCGCCCTGCTCCTGCCCTTCCCCTTCGCCATCCGTGGAATCCCCTCGTCGCCGTTGCGCAGCCTGCGGCATCGTCCACCACCTCGGTGCTCGCCGTCGGCCGACTTCCCGCAAAGCCGTACCTTTTCGTTTTCACCCAAATTGCAGGCTGTTCTCAGCTCTCCCCGGTCTTTGCGAGGTTCGCAGGGGGGCGAGGTCGTGAGCCGCGCGTGACCCCACCGCCGTACTCTGGCGCGATGGAGCTCGTGACCGGTGCGACCGGATACGTCGGCGGACGGCTCGTCGAGCGACTGCTCGACGAAGGACGGCCCGTGCGCGTGCTGGCCCGAGACCCTGGCCGCCTCGAGCCGCTGCACGGGGTCCAGGTCGCGCGCGGCGACCTGCTGAGCGGCGAGGGCGTCGACGCCGCACTGGACGGCTGCTCTGCCGCCTACTACCTCGTGCACTCGATGGAGGCTGCGGCCGGGGACTTCGGCACCCGCGACCGCCGCGCGGCCGAGACCTTCGCCGCCGCGGCCGCCCGCGCCGGCCTAGAGCGGCTCGTCTATCTCGGCGGGATCGCCCCGTCGGGCGAGGACGGCCCCTCTGCCCACCTCGGCTCGCGCCTGGAGGTGGAGCAGATCCTGCTCGACGCCGCCCCGGCGGCGACGGCGCTGCGCGCCTCAATCGTAATCGGCGCCGGATCGTCGGCGTTTCGGATGCTCGTGCGCCTGGTCGAGCGCCTGCGCGTCCTGCCCCTACCCGGCTGGCGCGAGAACCGCACCCAACCGATCGCCGAGCGCGACGCGATCGAGTTCCTCGCGCGCACCCCGCAGGTCCCCGCGAGCGCCGGGCGATCGCTCGACATCGCGGGACCCGACGTGGTGAGCTACCGGCAGCTCGTCGCGGGCATCGCCGAGGCGATGGGCGTGGGGCGCGCGCCGGTCGGACTTCCGTGCTCGCTGACCCCGTCCGCGAGCGCCCTCGTCAGCGCGGTCACCGAGCAGCCGCTCGAGCTCGTGCGCCCGCTGATGGAGAGCCTCGAGCGCGACCTGCTGCCGCGCGACGCCCTGGAGGCACCGGCGCTGTACGGGATCCGTCCGCTGGGGTTCACCCGTGCCGTCGAGCGCGCGCTGGGCCAGTGGGAGCGCGAGGAGCAGCTCGCGGCGCGATGAAGGTACAGCGCGAGGTCCACATCGACGCCCCGCCGCAGACGATCTACGAGGTGATCATGGATGCCCGGCGCCTCGGCGACTGGGTCACCATCCACGAGGGCCTCGAGGACGCGCCCGGCGGCGCGCTGCGCAAGGGCTCGACGCTCACCCAGACGCTCAAGCTGGCCGGCCGCAGCTTCAAGGTCCGCTGGAAGGTCGTCCAGAACGACCCCGCCGAACGCGTCGTCTGGGAGGGTGAGGGCCCGGTGCGCTCCAGGGCCAAGGTCATCTACGACCTCACCGCCGACGGCGACGGCACCCGTTTCTCTTACACCAACGAGTACCACCTTCCGGGCGGCGCGCTGGGCAAGATGGCGGAACCAGCCGTCAGGCGCGTTACGGGTGGCGAGCTTGACCGCTCGCTCGAGGCGTTGAGGAAGCTCGTCGAGTAATCGACACCCCTGCTTATCGCAATCGACTGCGTGTGTCATGCTCTCCCTGTAACTGTTAGGGGAAAGGAACGCACATGACCGACTTTCTGGACGACAAGCGCAAGGAGATCGATGCCCGCCTGCGCGAGCTGCGTCCGCTCGTCGACGAGTATCAGCGCCTCGAGAAGGCGGCGGCGGCGCTCGCCGACGTCCCGTCCACTTCAGGACGCGCGCGTGCTTCCACGGGTGGCCGCAAGCGCCGTTCGAGCGGGAGCGCCGGCGGTCGCCGGGGCCGCCCGCGAGGCAGCGGCAGGCGTGCGTTGCAGGCGCAGGAGCTCGTCGGTGCGCAGCCCGGAATCACGATCCCCGAGCTCGCCGATGCCATGGGCATCCAGGCGAACTACCTGTACCGCGTGATGCCGACGCTGCAGCAGGAGGGCAAGGTGCGCAAGGACGGCAAGGGGTGGCATCCGGCGGGCTGAGCCAAGCGGCCAGATGACGCGGGGTGCGGGGGCGCGAAGCCCCGGGGCTAGAGCAGCCCAAGCTCGGGCACCACATCCCGCTCCCCGAACACCTCCCCCACCGTCGCATCGATGCGACCTTGAGAGAACTCGCCGACCTCGAGCCCGTCGACGATCGTCCACTGGCCCCCGGAGCAGGTGCAGGCAAAGCTGGAGATGATGCCCTCCTCGACGCCGTAGGGGTTGCCCTCGGTCGGCACCGCCATCGACACCCAGTCGCCCTCGGGCGTTCCCGCCACCCAGTCGCGGACCTGGCCGATCGCGGCGTTGGCCGCCGAGGCGGCCGACGAGGCGCCACGCGCGTCGATGATCGCCGCGCCGCGCTTGGCGACGGTCGGGATGAAGTCGTCCTCGATCCAGCTCTGATCGTCGACGACGCCGGCCGCGCCCTCGCCGCGGACCTTGGCGTTGAACAGGTCGGGGTACTGCGTCGCCGAGTGGTTGCCCCAGATCGTCATGTTGGTGATGTCCGAGACAGTGCAACCGACCTTGGACGCGAGCTGGGCGAGCGCGCGGTTGTGGTCGAGGCGCGTCATCGCCGTGAAGCGCTCGCGCGGCACGTCGGGCGCGTTGGACGCCGCGATCAGGGCGTTGGTGTTGGCGGGGTTGCCGACCACGAGGATCCTGACGTTGTCGGCGGCCCCGGCGTTGATCGCCTCGCCCTGAGGCTTGAAGATGCCGCCGTTGGCCTCGAGCAGGTCCCCGCGCTCCATACCCGGGCCGCGCGGACGCGCGCCGACGAGCAGAGCGATGTCAACCCCGTCGAAGGCCGCGCGCGCGTCGTCGTGGACGTCGATGCTCGCGAGCAGCGTAGACGCGCAGTCGTCGAGCTCCATCGCCGTGCCCTCGGCCGCCTTGACGGCGTCGGGGATCTCGAGCAGGTTCAGCGCCACCGGCGTATCGGGCCCGAGCATCTGCCCGCTCGCGATGCGAAACAGCAGCGCGTAGCCGATCGCGCCGGCCGCGCCTGTGACGGTTACTCGTACGGGTGTGTCACTCATCTGGGAACTCCCTCCATTCGAGGTAGGTTGCGCCCCGCGCGGGTCCGCGATCGCTGGTGGCGACCACTACGCCATCGCCCCCTGCAGGTTCGCTTCGATCGAGTCGAGGAACTCCTCGGTCGTCTGGAACTCCTGGTCGAAGCCGATCAGCAGCGCAAGGTCCTTGGTCATCTTCCCGCGCTCGACCGTCTCCACGCACACGCGCTCGAGCGTCTGTGCGAACTCTACGACCGCGGGTGTGTCGTCCATGCGCCCGCGCGCCGCCAGGGCACGCGTCCAGGCGAAGATCGACGCGATCGGGTTGGTCGAGGTCGCCTCGCCCGCCTGGTGACGACGGAAGTGGCGGGTGACGGTGCCGTGGGCGGCCTCGGCCTCGACCGTCTTGCCGTCGGGAGTCATCAGCACGCTGGTCATCAGCCCCAGCGAGCCGAACCCCTGGGCAACGATGTCCGACTGCACGTCGCCATCGTAGTTCTTGCACGCCCACACGTAGCCGCCCTCCCACTTCAGCGCCGCGGCGACCATGTCGTCGATCAGCCGGTGCTCGTAGGTGAGCCCGGCAGCCTCGAAGTCGCGCTTGAACTCCGCGTCGAAGATCTCCTGGAAGAGATCCTTGAAGCGCCCGTCGTAGCGCTTGAGGATCGTGTTCTTGGTCGACATGTAGACCGGATAGCCGCGACCGAGGCCGTACCGCAGCGAGGCGCGCGCGAAGTCGCGGATCGAGTCGTCGAGGTTGTACATCGCCAGCGCGACCCCGGGGCCCGGGAAGTCGAACACGTCGACCTCCGTCGGCTCGCCGCCCCCCTCGGGCTGGAAGGTCAGCGTCAGCCTGCCCCTGCCCGGGACGACGATGTCCTCCGCGCGGTACTGATCGCCGAAAGCATGGCGGCCGACGATGATCGGCTTGGTCCAGCCGGGCACGAGCCGCGGCACGTTGTCGATGACGATCGGCTCGCGGAAGATGACCCCGCCGAGGATGTTGCGGATCGTGCCGTTGGGCGAGCGGTACATCTGCTTGAGCCCGAACTCCTGCACACGCGCCTCGTCGGGCGTGATCGTCGCGCACTTGACGCCGACCCCGTGCTCCTTGATCGCGTTCCCGGCGTCGAGGGTGATCTGGTCGCCGGTGGCGTCGCGGCGCTCGATCCCGAGGTCGAAGTACCTCAAATCGATGTCGAGGTAGGGCAGGATCAGCTTCTCCTTGATGAACGCCCAGATCACCCGGGTCATCTCGTCGCCGTCGAGCTCGACGACCGGGTTCTCCACCTTGATCTTGGGCACTGCTCGAGCTCCTTCTGGTTGGCGGCGGCGGGACCTTACCGGGACGAGCGCCACGCATCCGGGGGCCGTTGTGCCACCTGCCACCATCCAGCGCAGTGTTCGGCGGGGAGTCCATCAAGCTCGCGCGGGTCTTCGGGATTCGCATCGGCGTCGAGCCGAGCTGGTTCGTGATCCTGTTCCTGATCATCTGGTCGCTGTCGGACTACTACGGCGACCTGTTTCCCGGCGGCAGCGACACCACCGCGTTCGCGCTCGCGGTGATCTCGGGGCTGCTCTTCTTCGTCAGCGTGCTGCTGCACGAGCTCGGCCACGCGGTCGTGGCGCTGCGCAACGGCATCGGGATCGTCGGGATCGACCTGTGGATGCTCGGCGGGGTCGCGAAGCTCAAGCGCGACACCGACTCGGCCGGAGTCGAGCTGCGCGTCGCCGCCGCCGGGCCGGCGGTGACGCTGCTGATCGCGCTCGTCTGCTTCGGCGCCGGGACGCTGATCGCCGGCGCCGGCGATGCGCTCAGCTCGGCCAGCTTCGACGCCGTCAGCAGCGACGAGACGCTCGCCGTGCTCGGCTACCTGACCTTCGTCAACGGCCTGCTGCTCGTCTTCAACCTCATTCCCGGCTTTCCGCTCGACGGCGGGCGCATCGTGCGCGCGATCGCCTGGGGGCGCACGGGAGACCGCGCCAAGGCGACTCGCTTCGCCGCCCGCCTGGGCCGGATCTGCTCCTACCTGATGATCGCCGGCGGGGCGTACTTCTTCCTCCAGGGCTCGCTGATCACCGGCATCTGGCTCGCGTTCGTCGGCCTCTTCCTCGGCCAGGCGGCCCGCTCGGCCGAGGCTCAGAGCAGGCTCACCGGCCACATCCAGGGCGTGCGCGTCGCCGACGTGATGGACGACGAGCCCGTGGCCGCCCCGGCGGGCCTGACGCTCGACCGCGCGCACGACGAGCTGTTCATGCGCTACGGCTTCCCGTGGTTTCCCGTCGTCGACGCCGAAGGGCGCCTCGCCGGGCTGCTCACGCGCGAGGCCGTCGAGGCAGTGCCCGAGGCGGCGCGGGCCGGTCGCACCGTTGCCGCGGTGATGGCCGCCGACCAGGCCGGCGAGCGCAGCGGGCTGCGCGTCGGCCTCGACGAGCCGCTCGAGTCGCTGCTCGGACTCGATGGACTCGGCCGCCTGGGCGCGATCATGGCCGTCGACGGCGAGGGGCGCCTGCGCGGCGTGGTGACGGTCGATCAGGTCCGCCGCGCGCTCGCGCCCGCCTCGGCCTGAACGAGCCCTGCCCCGCCGGCCGTGGGCGCGCCAACCAGTGCGCCTCCGGGAGGCATGAGCCGTACCCTGGGTGAGGAGGGCGTTCGCATACACTCCGCGCCCGCCTGACCCTCTCCCATGCCCCAGCACGACGTCCTAGTCATCGGAGCCGGCCTCGCCGGTCAGCGCGCGGCCCTCGCCGCCGCCGAAGGTGGAGCGTCGGTCGGGATCATCTCGAAGGTCCACCCCGTGCGCTCGCACTCCAACGCGGCCGCCGGCGGCATCAACGCGGCGCTGAACGTCGAGGACTCGTGGGAGAGCCACGCCTACGACACCGTGAAGGGCTCGGACTACCTGGGCGACCAGGACGCGATCGAGATCATGTGCCGCGAGGCGCCCGACGAGGTGCTCCACCTCGAGCACCTGGGCGTGACCTTCCACCGCGACGACGAGGGTCGTCTCGGCACCCGCGCCTTCGGCGGCGCCTCCGCCGCCCGCACCTACTACGTCGCCGACATCACCGGCCAGGCGCTGCTGCACGTGCTCTACGAGCAGCTGATGAAGTTCGACGCGATCGACCGCTACGAGGAGTGGTTCACCACGGCGCTCGTGCGCGACGAGTCGGGCCGCATCGCGGGCGCGGTCACGCGCAACATCCGCGACGGCAGCTTCGAGGTGATCACCGCCAAGGCCGTGATCCTCGCCACCGGCGGCAACGGCCAGATCTTCGATCCGACCACCAACGCCCTGATCTGCACCGGTGACGGCATCGCGATGGCCTACCGCGCCGG
>JBPCPD010000060.1:0-4115 GCA_050999535.1 Thermoleophilaceae bacterium | reverse complement strand
CCTTGCGTTCGCGGGACGGATGACTCCGCGCGAGCGTGGGCGCGGAGAGGGTGCTCATCTTGCGCTCATCTGGGGCTGCGAAGGTCGTCCGCATGAGAGTGCTCGTGGTTGAGGACGAGGTGAAGATGGCGGGGCTGATCAGGCGTGGACTGCGTGAGGAGGGGGTCGCCGCCGACGTCGCGATCAAGGGCGAGGACGCGCTGTGGATGGCGGCCGCCACCGGCTATGACGCGATCGTCCTGGACGTGATGCTGCCGGGCCTCGACGGCTTTCAGACCTGCCGGCGGCTGCGCGACGACGGCATCTGGGCCCTGGTCCTGATGTTGACCGCAAGGGACGCGGTCGAGGATCGCGTCGCGGGCCTCGACGGCGGCGCCGACGACTACCTGACCAAGCCGTTCTCGTTCGTCGAGCTGCTCGCTCGGCTGCGAGCGCTGGTCCGGCGCGGACCCGTCGAGCGTCCGACGGTGCTCGAGGTCGACGACCTGCGTCTGGACCCCGCGACGCAGCAGGTATGGCGCGGCGAGGCGGAGGTGGCGCTGTCACAGAAGGAGTTCGCCCTGCTGGAGACGTTCATGCGCCGTCCGGGCGAGGTCCTCTCGCGCTATCAGCTGCTCGAGCACGCGTGGGACTACGAGTACGAGAACCGCTCGAACGTGATCGACGTGTACGTGCGCTACCTGCGCGAGAAGATCGATCGGCCCTTCGGCGCGGAGTCGATCGAGACGGTGCGCGGGTCGGGCTACCGGCTGCGTGGAGGGCCGGCATCCTGAGCCGGCTCCCAGTCCGCCTCAAGCTGACGCTGGCGTTCGTCGGCGTGATGGCGATCGTCCTGCTCGCTGTCGGCGCGTTTCTCTACCTGCGCTTCGAGCGCGATCTCGATGCATCCGTCGATCAGGGGCTGCGCTCGCGCGCCGGTGACGTCACCGCGCTGGTGCGCCAGGCCGACTCCGGGCTCACCGAGTCCGGCCCGAGCGCACTGACCGAGCAGGGCGAGAGCTTCGCTCAGATCCTCGCGCGCGAGGGACGGGTGGTCGATGGGACGGCGGAGCTGCGGGGCCGTTCGATCCTGACCGAGGCCGAGCTCTCGCGTGCGCGGTCGGGTACGATCGAGGTCGAGCGGCGGGGGGCGGTCGAGTCCGGCGAGTCCGCGCGGCTGCTGGCCACGCCCGTCGACGCGCAGGGTCAGCGCCTGGTCATAGTCGTCGGAACCTCGTTGGAGGACCAGCAGGAGGCCCTTCGCGACCTGCTCGCGCTGCTGGCGATCGGCGGGCCGATCGCCCTGCTGCTGGCCTCGCTCGCCGGCTACGGCGTCGCGGCCGGGGCGCTGCGGCCGGTCGACGCGATGCGCCGGCGGGCCGAGGAGATCGAGGATTCAGAGCCCGGCCAGCGCCTGCCGGTTCCCGAGGCCGACGACGAGATCGCGCGGCTGGGCGACACGCTGAACGCGATGCTGTCCCGTCTGGAGGGAGCCTTGGAGCGTGAGCGGACCTTCGTCTCTGACGCGAGCCACGAGCTGCGCACGCCGCTGGCGATCCTCAAGACCGAGATCGAGCTGGCGCTGCGCGCCGGGCGCACGAGGGAGGAGCTCCACGACGCCCTGCGGTCGGCGGGTGAGGAGACCGACCGCCTGGCGCAGCTGGCCGAGGACCTGCTCGTGATCGCGCGCTCGGACCGCGGCCGCCTTCCCGTGCGCCTCGCCTCGATCGAGGCGGCCGATCTGCTCGGCGCCGTCAGCGAGCGCTTCGCTCGCCGCGCCGCCGAACAGGACCGCTCCATCGACGTCGCGGCCGAGCCGGGGCTCGAGCTGACCGTCGATCCGCTGCGCATGGAGCAGGCGCTCGGCAACGTCGTCGACAACGCGCTGCGCCACGGAAGCGGCCCGATCCAGCTGGCGGCCTCCCAGCACGACGGGATCGCCGAGCTGCGCGTCAGCGACGAGGGCGCGGGCTTTCCCCACGCCTTCCTCGACCGCGCCTTCGAGCGCTTCACGCGCGCCGACGAGGCGCGAGCGCGCGGGGGCACGGGGCTGGGGCTGGCGATCGCCGCCGCGATCGCACGCGCGCACGGTGGACAGGCGCACGCCCGCAACCGCGACGCGGGCGGAGCCGACGTCCGCATCGAGTTCCCCAACCCTCCGCGCTGACCGTCCGCCGGCGTCGGGCCGGCGCCGCTGCCGCCACCCGCCGCCGCCGGCGCCAGCCGCGCAGCGCCCCGTAGAGGGCGACGCCGCCCAGGGTGGCCAGGCCGGCCGCGTAGATGATCCCGGCCGCGACCGGGCCGAGCAGGGCCGCGACACCGGCCACGGTGGCAGACCAGGCGAGAGCCCAGGGGCGTTGTAGAAGACGAACTGGCGCCACGGCATCCGGCTTGCGCCGGCAGTGATGGCGGCGACGATCCGCACCCCGCTGACCCAACGCCCGAGAAACACGGCCTTCGGGCCGTGGCGGTCTAAGAAGCGGTCGGCCTTGGCCACTGCCCGGCGCCGGTGGCGGGCGAGACGACCGTCTCGCAACAGCAGCGCCCGCCCGCCGCGACGGCCGAGCCAGTAGCCGACGTTGTCGCCGAGGGTCGCGGCGATCGCGCCGACCGCGATGACCGCCGGCAGCGCGAGCTGCCCGGAGCCGGCGAGCAGCCCCGCCGCGATCAGCGCGGTCTCACCCGGCAACGGGACCCCGGCGGACTCAGCGAAGACGAAGCCGAAGAGCGCGCCGTAACCGAGGTGGGCGGGAATCGAGATGAGCATGAATCGAGTGTGGCGCGGCTTGATGAGCGCTCGATGAGAGCGAAAGCCACCGCGTTCGCCGATCCTCATCGCTCATTCATCCCCCGGACCTAGCCTGGCCTCATGTCGATCACCGATACCGACACCACGGTCGAGCAGCTGGTTGGCGAGGCGCTGGATCGCCGCCCGAGCTGGGTGCTCGACGTCATCGCCGAAGTGCCGATCCTCGTCCTCGACGGCGGCCGCCGCGCGCACGCCTATGGGCTGTACCACGGTGATGGAGCCGCGCGCGACGATGTCGCGGACCAGATCGTGATCTACCGCGACACGCTGCTGCGCGACTTCTGGCACGACGCCGACCGGCTCGCGATCGAGGTCGACCGAACCCTGCGCCACGAGATCGCCCACCACCTCTGCTACGCCGAGAGCGGCGTCGCCGGGCTTGGGCTCTGACGCGACCGCGTCGGCGCGGTCGGACCAAGGTCGACGCGGAGTCACGGTCCTCGACCTGAGCGCAGAGGGCGCTCATCGAGGTCTCATCCGTCTCGATCACGCTGCTCGCCAGGCCACCCACCAGACAGGAGAGACGGCTATGGCGGCACTGCTCGACACCTCCACCACGCCTTCGCCTCGCACGCCGATCACGGAGGCCGAGACCGCCCAGTCGGGTGAGGCGCACCGCGCCCCGCACGTCACTCGCCTCGAGGCCGCCGCGCGATCCGCGCGTGGCGCTCTCCGCTCTCCGGCTCGGGCTTCGAACGCCCGACGACGACCGCGGCGACGAGCGGGAAGAAGGACGCGAGCAGCAGCCCCCGTCCGCGCGCGACAGCGCCCCGTCAGCGGCGAGCGCTATCGGCATCGCAGTCGCGACCCCCGCCGCGCAGAGCAGGGACACCGGCGGCCGGAGACGGAAGGGCGCGATCAGCGCCGCCACGCCGAGCCCGACCGTCATGAGGAAGATCGCGGCGCCGACCGTGGCCCCGAGCGCCGTGCCGGGCAGGTCGTCGAGCGTCGCCGCGACGCCGGCGGCCGTCGACTCGACGTCGAAGCCGAGCACCAGCGCTCCGACCGTGACGCCCGACAGCCCCGCCGCGAGCGCCCAGTCGCGCAGGCTCTCGATCAGTCCTTCGACCGACTCGACGAGCAGCCAGATGCCGGCTCCGAAAGCCGCTATGCCGATGGCGAGACTCACAGTTGCGTGGCCCGACAGACCGCTGCGGTGCAGCGCTCCAGCGCCTCACCCATCGTCGCATCCAGGGGGTGCTCCGCGACGCAAGGGGGCCAAGACCCACCCAGACATGCCGGTGGGCCCGCGAAAACGGGGCCACCGGGCCCTTCTGGTGGTCGCCTCCGGGCTCTTCTGACATTTGCTACTCCTTTCCCCGGGACC
>JBPCPD010000043.1:0-7483 GCA_050999535.1 Thermoleophilaceae bacterium | reverse complement strand
GTGCGCCAGGCCCCCGCCGAGGGCGCCGCGCTCGCCCGCGCGCTGGCAGAGCTGCTCGCCGACGAGCACGGCCGCCGCACCGCGGGAGCCACGGCAGCCGCCCATGCCCGCACGGCGTTCTCGTGGTCGCGGGCGGCCGACGAGCACCTCGAGCTCTACGGTCGAGCGCTCGGTTCCCTACGGTGATGGCGCCATGAACGCCCCGGCGCAGCGTCCACGGCCCCGGGTACTCGTGATCTCGGCCGACCGGCTCGGCGCGGAGATGGCGGGGCCGGCGATCCGCTCGTACGAGATCGCGCGCACGTTGCGTCCCGTCGCCGACGTCACGCTCGCGGGTCTGCCAGGGGAGGGCGAGCCGCCGGGAATGGACGCGACGGTGCGCTACGAGCTCCGCGACCCGCGCGCCCTCCGGGCACCGATCGCCGCGGCGGACGCGGTCATAGCCCAGCCGCCGTGGCCCCACATCGCCCGCATGCTGAGAGCGTCGGGCGCGAGGCTCATCTTCGATGCCTACGACCCCGAGCCGCTGGAGGTGCTCGAGTTCCTGGCCGACCGGCCTCCGCCGCTGCGCCGGTTCGTGCAGACCCTGACGATCGACCGCGTCCTGGACGCCTTCCACATGGGCCACCACATCGCGTGCGCCAGCGACAAGCAGCGTGACCTGTGGTTGGGGGCGATGGTGGCGTCCGGGCTCGTGCCCCCCTCCTCCTACGACCGCGATCCATCGTTCCTCTCGACGATCGACCTGGTTCCCTTCGGCGTCCCGGCCGAGCCGCCGCGCTCGGCGGGTCTCGGCCCGCGCGATCGCTTCCCGGCGATCGGTCCGAACGACGAGATCGTGCTGTGGAACGGCGGGCTGTGGAGCTGGCTCGACGCCCCGACCGCGATCCGGGCGATCCACCTGCTCGCCGAGCGACGACCCGGGGTGCGGCTCGTGTTCATGGGCGCCGGCTCGCAAGGCCCGGCACGGCGCGCGACCGATGAGGCGCGCCGGCTCGCCGGCGAGCTGGGCGCGCTCGACCGGTCCGTGTTCTTCAACGATCGCTGGGTGCCCTACGACCAGCGTGGTGACTGGCTCCTCGAGGCCAACTGCGCGCTGTCGACGCACGTCGAGCACCTCGAGACACGCTTCGCCTTCCGCACCCGGATCCTCGACTGCTTCTGGGCGGGGGTGCCCGTCGTGTGCACCGCGGGCGACGAGCTCGCCCGGCTGGTCGGCGACGACGATCTCGGCGCCACCGTTCCCCAGAGCCGGCCCGAGGCCGTCGCGGACGCTGTCGAGCGCGTGCTCGAGCGGGGCCGGGAAGCCTACGCGCCCGCCCTGGCCGAAGCCGCCGCGCGGCACCGGTGGGAACTGACGACGCGGCCGATCGCGCGCTGGGTGACCGCGCCCGGCCTTCCGCGCCGCATCGGAGCGGGGGTCGCGCGCCCCGCAGCGCGTTCGGGGCGGGCGATCGGCTTCACGGCCGCGTTGCGTGCCATGGCGGCGACGGGCATGAAGTGGCCTTCGCTGTAGCGCGCCCGCGGGAGTAGCGAGTCAGCCTCGGTGGGCCTCGACCAGCTCGCCGATGCGCTCGGCGGTGTGGCGCCAGGTGAACCTCGAGAGGGCGCGCTCGCGCGCAGCGGTCCCGCGGCGTGCAAGGCCGGCGGGGTCGTCGAGCAGCCCGCGAAGGACCTCCACGAGCGACCCGTGCCGGCACTCCGCCCAGCGCGGCTCGTTGCCGAGCGCGATCTGCGCCTGGTCGTAGCCGGCGGAGACCGGCACCAGGTCGTAGTCGAGTGCGACCGCCACCGAGTCGTCCACGAAGTCGCGCGGTCCGCCGTAGAACGGGCACACCGGCGGCGTCGCGCAGGCCATCGCGTCGAGCAGCTTGATCCCGAACCCCTCGCCCCGGAAGGGCGCCAGCAGGGCGTCGAAGGCGCCGAGGAACGCTCCCAGACGGTCCTCGGCGAAGAACATCGGCCAGTAGCGCACGTCGTAGCCGCGCTGCGCCAGAGCCGCGACCTCGGCGTCGACCGCGGCGCTGTAGCTGCCGTAGTCACGGACCACGAGCGTCACGTCGTCGGCGGGCTCGAAGGCGGCGCGGTAGGCGGCGAGCGCGAGTGGCGTGCCGTTGCGGTCGAGGTCGGCGGCGTTGGTGACGTGCAGCAACTTCAGCGCGCGGGCGCGCGGGATCCGCCCGGGCTCTACCCCTTCGATGCCGTCGGTCACCGCCATCGGCACGATCGCCGTCCGGTCGGGCGCGACACCCGCATCTACGAGCACGTCACGGCAGAAGGAGGAGATCGGAGCGATCGGCATCGAGCTGCCGATCAGCTCACGCATCCACGGATCGAACCCGGCGAGATCCCGTCGGCCGAACTGGTAGTTGATCGCGAACAGCGCCAGCGGGAGCCGGCCTCCGAGTGGCCGGCGATACTGCGGCCAGAAGTGGGTCCAGCCGACCTCTGAGTCCGCCGGCGGAGACCCCCCGTCTTCTCCTTCGACCAGCGCTGCCAGCCGCGCTCGCCGCAGATCCCCGAAGGACGTGGAGATCGCGGTCGGGGCGATCGAGACGCGTCCGCCCGTGTCCTCCAGAGCCAGGGCGATGCTGG
The DNA here is from genome assembly GCA_050999535.1 of Thermoleophilaceae bacterium. Classification (GTDB taxonomy): domain Bacteria; phylum Actinomycetota; class Thermoleophilia; order Solirubrobacterales; family Thermoleophilaceae; genus JAAYBF01. The sequence continues at coordinate 4,888 of JBPCPD010000043.1, read as the reverse complement.
CGCTGATCCAGGCGAACGAGTTGGCCGCCGAGAGGTCGTCGTTGATCCGCACGACCGGCGCATGGCCGCCGCCGGCGTCCGTCGGGCGGGGTCGCTCACGCGCAGGCGCCGGCCTGTCGCGGAGGACCAGGCAGTCGTAGCCCGCCGCGCTGCGACGTACCTGCACGATCGGCTCGAGGGCCGCCTCCGCGACGCGGTCGCTCCACCAGTCCCGGCTGCGGAGCAGGCGCAGCGAGGTCGCGTCCAGCGCCGCGTGACGACCCACCGGCCAGGTCGGGAGGAGCAGCACGGCGGGGCCGTCAGCGGCCAGCGTGGCGAGCTCGCTCGCGACGCGGCCCGCCGGAAGCTCCTCGACGAGGCCCACCGCGACGACCGCGTCGGCGGCGGCGGGATCCGCGTTCCAGGCCCCATCCCAGCCGGCCTCGTCGAGCCGCCTGCGGAGGCTCTGGGCACGCGACCCGACCGCTCCCAGCGACATCTCGCTCGAGAGCAGAGCGGCTTCGACGGCGTCGATCACCAGCGCCGCCTCGGCTGCGCTCACGGGGACCGGCATCGATCGCCCGCCGGGGCCCCGGCCGCTCACCAGACCCAACGCGTGCCGGGCACCCGCGGGGTCGAGGCGCGCCAGCCGCCTCGCGGCGGCACCCACGAGCCAGAGCACGCGAGCGGCCTCGCGCAACGCGCGGAACCTCATCCTCGCGGCGCTCCGGCGGGCTCGGCAGGCGTCATCCGGGTCAGCTCGAGCTGACGGCGTCCGGCGGCACCGGTCGCCACCAGCAGTCCGAGGTACACGAGCGCACCCGCGGCCAGGCGGACGACGATCGGTCCGGGCAGCAGCCAAACCGACGCCGAGCCGGCTGCGGTCGCGACCGCCACCTTGGCCATGTGGAGCCCGTCGGGCCGGACCCCGGTGGCCCGTATGAGGATCACGGCGGCTGGCACGATCACCACCAGCTCCGTGAGCAGCGTCGCGACCGCCGCGCCCCGCGCGTCGAGAACAGGGATCAAGAGAACGTTCGCGCCCACGTTGAGGATCACAGCCGCGGCCGTGATGGCCAGCGTCGCCCGCTCGAAGCCGAGCGCGACGATCAGCGGACCGACGACTCCCGAGAATGCCATCACCGCGACCGCGAACGCGAGAATGGGCAGCGGCCCCGCCGCCTCGGCGTACTGCTGCCCGTAGATCAAAACCACGAGGTCCTCCGGGGCGATCGCCAGCAGCACCACCGGCAGCGGTGCCACGAGCGCGACTATCGAGAGCAGCTCGCGCGTGAACCGGCGCATCCGCTCGCGATCGCGAGCGGCCAGATCCGACGCCACGGCGTACACCTAGCTGACGATCACCCCGGGGAGGAACAACCCCACCTGCACGAAGCGGTAGGCGGCGTCGTAGAAGGCGAGCTCACGCGTCGTCGAGAGGCGGGCGAGCAGCAGCGCGTCGACATAGAAGTAGATCGTCACTCCGATGAGCGAGAGGGCGAGCGGGGTCGACTGACGCAGGATCCGCTCGCCCATCTGGCGGTCCAGCTGTGGCCGGAGCACCAGACCCCCGGGAGTCATGGCGGCGCACACCAGGCCGGAGACGGTCGCCGAGACGACGAAGCTGGCAGCGAGCGCCACGATCCCACCACCGAGCTCGAGGGTCCCTACGAGCCAGGCCAGCGCGGCGAAGCTGCCGACCATCGCTGGCACGGCCACGCGCTCCATTCGCAGATCGAGCTGAGCGCGTATGTGGCCGATGCTGAACCAGGCACCGGGCACGAAGGAGGCTCCGGCGACGAGCGCCCCGAGGTGGACGTCGGGGTTGTCGGATCCGATCAGCGCCAGCGCCACGAGGATCGCCACGGCGAACACGCTGAACGCGAGCCGCAGGCCGAGGGCCACGGCCATGATCCGTTCTGTCTCGCTTGGCCGGGTGGCAGCCATGCGTGTCCCGATCAGGAGCAGGCCCCAGTCGGCGACCACGGAGGCCATCAGCGTCAGCGACGAGATGAGCGCGAAGAACCCATAGTCGTCGGGCCCGAGCTGGCGCGCGACGAGGATCAGCCCCAGCGCCTGGGCCGCGAGCCCGACGGCCCGCCCGACGAGCTGGGCGCCGGCGTTGCGTGCGAGCCCCGGCAGGAGCGGCTGCTCGGCGGCCAGGCCCGCCTCGCCGACCGGGATCGAGGGCCCGGAGGCCGGGCCATGCTGCTCGCGGGGATCGTCCTGCTCGGTCACTGGGCGGCAAGGCTACGGGGCGATCGGCGGCGCCCCGGCACGCATGGCCGCCATGAACCATCATTCGGCCGGTGAGCGCCCCCGCGGGAGCCGACCTGTCCGTGATCATCCCGACCCTCGACCGACTCGAGCGCCTCGAGGGCACGCTCGCCGCCATCGAGGCTCAGGAGCTCAGTGGGGCCTCCGCGGAGATCATCGTCGTCGACAATGGCTCTCGCGACGGCACCGTCGAGCGCCTTCGCCGCAGGTCCGGCCGCGCAGACCTGCCGGTGCACGTGCACGAGCAGCCGCGCCCCGGCGCAAGCGCCGCCCGCAACGTCGGGATCGGCGCCGCTCGTCATCCGATCGTCCTCTTCCTCGGCGACGACACCGCGCCCGCCGACACCCGCCTCCTGCAGGCCCACGCCGATCTCCACGCAGCGCGTCCCGAGCCGGACTACGCGGTGCTCGGCCGGATCGCCTGGGCGCCCAACCTGCACCCCACTCCACTGATGCGGTGGCTCGAGCGCGGTCCGCAGTTCGCCTACGAGCGGCTGACGACCGGGCCGGTGTCGCGCGAGCACTTCTACAGCTCCCACGTGTCGCTCAAGACGTCGGCTCTGCGCGAGTGCGGGGGCTTCGACGAGCGGCTGCCGTTCCTCTTCGAGGACGTAGAGCTCGGTGCGAGGCTCGCCGACCGCGGGCTAACGCTCGACTACCGCCCCGACCTGGTGGTGCATCACGACCACCCGATTCGGCTCGAGCAGTGGCTGACCCGCGAGCACGTCGCGGGTCGCTCGGGGCGGATCGTCAACTCGATCCGACCCCGGGAGCCGCGGCTGGCCCCCAGTCCGGCGGGGCCGGGGTGGCTGCTTCAGCGGGCCCTCGGCGTCGTGCTGCGACCACTCCCGACCGAGTACGCCCGCCTGCCGCCTAGGTTGCGCGCCGCCGTCTACACCGTGCTCAGCAACGCCGCCTACGCAAGGGGGTATCGCGGGGCCTGATGCTCACGCACTGGTGCGCTGTTCGCGCGAGAGGTCCCGCGTGTCCGCCTCGACCATCATCTCGATCATCTCGTCGAAGGTCGTCCGCGGCCGCCAGCCGAGCACCGCGTGGGCCTTGGACGGGTCGCCGACGAGCGGCACAGGGTCGGCCGGCCGCACGAGCTCCGGATCGACCAGGACGTACGGCTCGTGGTCGAGGCCGACGAGCCCGAACGCCGTCTCGACCAGGGAGCGCACAGTTCTGCTGACGCCGCTGCAGACGACGTAGTTCCCCACCCTCGGCCTGCTGCAGCATGAGCCACATCGCCTCGGCGACATCGCCGGCGAAGCTCCAGTCACGAGTGGCATCGAGGTCGCCCAGCACCAGCTCGCTCGCCAGCCCGAGCTTGATCGCGGCTGCGGTGCGCGTGATCTTGCGCGTGACGAAGTCGGGCGAGCGCCGCGGCGACTCGTGGTTGAAGAGGATGCCCGAGCTCGCGTGCATCCCGTAGCGCTCGCGATAGGTGCTGACCATCAGGTGGCCGTAGAGCTTGGCGACCGCGTAGGGGTTGTGCGGGATGAAGGGGGTCCGCTCGGTCTGGGGTGACTCGGTGGTGGCCCCGAACATCTCGGAGGTCGAGGCCTGATACACACGCAGGCCGGGCTTGGTGATCCTCACCGCTTCGAGCATCGACGTCACACCGACGGCCGTGAACTCCGCGGTCATCACCGGCTGGCGCCAGGAGGCGGGAACGAACGAGGTCGCGGCGAGGTTGTAGAGCTCATCGGGATCGGCCTGCGTGATCGCGTCGAGCAGCATCATCTGGTCGAGCAGGTCGCCCTGCTGGAGGTGCACGTGGTCGCGTACCCCGGCGAGATTCGGGTAGTGCCCCTCGGGCGAGCCGCGGACGATCCCGTAGACCTCGTAGCCCTTCTCCAGCAGCAGCTCGGCCAGGTAGGAACCGTCCTGTCCGGCGATTCCGGTGAGGAGCGCTCGAGGCACGGACGGAGAATGCTATCCCGGTCCGGGCCATAGGATGCGGCGCATCGTCAGCGCACGCATCCGCTGGGCCCGCCGCCTCGAGACGATCGTGCAGCGTGGCGCCCTGGCCAGCAGGGGCGCCTTGCCCATGCGGCCGGCAGCCGCCGTGGTGGCGCTGACCCGGCGCGTCGGGGGGTCCCGCGACGAGAGTCGCGCCTATCTGTGGCTGGCGGGACTGAGGCGGGCGTTCCCCGATGTCCGCTCCCAGGCGCACGAGGCGAGCTTCCAGACTGCCGCCTACTTCGACGCGCTCGAGGACGCAGCCTATGGCGAGTACCTGGCGTCGAACGTCGAGCTGATCCGCCACGTCACTCCCGATCGGCACGCATCGGTGTGCGACCTGGGCTGTGGCCGCGGTCAGCTGCTTGGGCTCATGGCCGAGCACGGCTACGAGAACCTGACCGGCCTCGAGATCTCGGAAGCGGCGGTGGACCGACGCGTGCATGAGTCGGTGCGGCTGTCGCCGGGCTTGGGGAGCATCCCGGACAACAGCTTCGACACCGTCTGCCTGATCTCGGTGCTCGAGCACGTGGGGCCGGGCGACGTCCCCGGCTTCGTGCGTGATGTGGGGCGGATCGCGTCACGGGCGGTCGTCTGCTGCACGCCCAGCTACCCGGCCAATTTGCTGAGCTTCTTCGAGCGCGACATGACGCACCGGACGCTGAGG
>JBPCPD010000028.1:0-7766 GCA_050999535.1 Thermoleophilaceae bacterium | reverse complement strand
GCGCGGGCTTCGCGGGCTTCGCCGCGGGCGCGACCGCCGCGGCGCTGCGTGCCCCGGCCCCCGATGTGGTGCTCGCCAGCTCGCCGCCGCTGAGCATCACCGCGCCCGCGATCGTGGCCGCCCGAGCGCGCGGGGCGCCGCTCGTGTTCGAGGTGCGCGACCTGTGGCCCGAAGCGCCGATCCAGATGGGTGCGCTGACCAATCCGCTCGCTCGCCGCGCCGCGCGGGCGCTCGAGCGCGCCGCCTACCGCTCGGCCGCGCACGTGATCGCCCTCTCGCCCGGGATGCGCGACGGCGTGCTCGCCGCGGGCGTCCCGCCGGAACGGGTCAGCGTGATACCCAACGCGTCCGACCTCGACGTCTTCTCGCCCGACCTCGACCCGGGCGATCTGCGCGCTCGCGTTGGCGTGGCCGGCGACGATCTGCTGTGCGCGTACTTCGGGACGATGGGCGAGGCCAACGACCTGACGCAGGTGATCGAGGCCGCGGCACTGCTCGAGCAGCGCGGGGAGCGCGGTGTCGCGTTCGTGCTCCAGGGCGAGGGCAGGCGCCGCCCCGGACTCGAGCGGGCGGTGCGAAGCCGCGGCCTGCACAACGTCATCCTGCGCCCGGCAGCCGACAAGCACGCGGCCGCGCGGCTGGCCGCGGCCTCCGACGCCTGCCTGACGATCTTCAAGAACGTGCCGATCCTCGCGACCAACTCCCCCAACAAGCTGTTCGACGCCTTCGCCGCCGGGCGCGCGGCGATCGTCAACACCGACGGCTGGCAGAAGGAGCTGGTCGAGCGCCATGGCGCCGGCCTCGCGGCCCGCCCGGGCGATCCGGCCGACCTCGCCGCCCAGATCCTGCGCCTGCGCGACGACCGCGAGCTGACCGCGCGCCTGGGCCGCGGCGCCCGTGCGCTCGCCGAGGCCCGGTTCGACCGCCGCGTGCTCGCCGAGCGCGTGCGCAGCGTGCTCGAGCGGGCGGCCGAGGGCGCGTGATCGAGCTCTCATACTGCGTCGTCAACAGCGACGGTCGCGACTACCTGCTCGCCTGCCTAGACGCGATCGCGCGCACCCACCCGCCCGGCGTCGAGCACGAGCTGCTGGTGCTCGACAACGCCTCGCGCGACGGCTCGGTCGCGGCCGTCGAGGCGAGCGCCCACGACGTCCGTGTGATCGCGCTCGACCGGCGCACGGGCAAGGCCGAGAACGACTCGACGCTGCTGCGCCGCGCGCGCGGGCGCCACTGCCTGCTGCTCAACGAGGACGCCGAGCTGTGCGAGGGCGCCGCCGGCGCACTGCTGGCCGCGCTGGAGGCCGACCCGCGCGCCGCCGTGGCGGGCGCCCAGCTGCTCTCCACACAAGGCGAGCAGAAGCCGTGCGCGTGGCGGCTGCCGGGCCTGCTGACGGCGCTCGCCGGGCTTGCCTTCCTCGATCGACGCGTGACCGTGCAGAGCGGCGGGAGCGCCACCCGGCCCGTCGGATGGACCCAGTCGAGCGCGATGCTGGTGCGCCGCGAGGCGGCCGCGGGCGTCGGCGAGCTGGACCCTGACTTCTTCGTCTACTCGGACGAGACCGACTTCTGCAAGCGCCTGCGCAACGCCGGCTGGGAGATCCTCCAAGTCCCCCACGCACGCGCGATCCACCACGATCAGCTCACGACCGACGTCGCCGCCGCCCGCCGCCGCCTGGTGGAGTTCCACCGCGGCCGGGCGCGCTATCTCGCCAAGCACCGGTCCCGGGGCGTCGCCCTGACGGTACGCGTGCTCGGGGCGGCGTTCTACTTCGAGCGAGCGGTCGTGGCGCTGATGGCGCCCGGCCACGATCCCCGCCGCTACCTCTTCCAGGCGCGCCGCGAGCTGTGGCCCTGGCGCGGCGAAGGCGTCCGCGAGGCCGCGCAGGCGGCCAACAGGGCCGGGGCCTGAGCCGGCCCGGGCATGGCATGCGCCCCGCGCGGGTAGGTACCAGGCTCACATGTCACCGACCAGGAGGCCGTCAATGCACCGCCCCCGCCCATCGGCCGCCACGGCCATCTCGCTGCTCGCTCTGTTGGTCGCACTCGGTGGCGCCGCCGTCGCTGCCGGAAGCCTGCGTGCCCCGGCCGGCGGCGAGCCCGAGGACCCCGCGCCGCGGGCGAGCACCGCCGGTGCGGCGGCCACCGGTTCGGCGCCCAAGACGCAGCGGGCGTTCGCGCTCGGCTCCAGGAAGCTGCGCGTGCGCAGCGCCTCCGCGGCGGTCCAGGGCGGCGTGCAGAACGGCAACTACAACTCCGTCCGCGTCACGGTGCGCTGCGCGAAGGGCGAGGTGGCGATCTCGTCGGGCACCGACTGGAGCGAGGATCGCGACAACTTCGAGCTGACCACCGTCTACTCGCGGCTCCTGGTCGAGCGCGGACGGCCCAAGGGCGCCGTGGCGCGCGGAGCCTCCGACGAGCCCGGGGACCGGACATTCAGCGTCCACGCGGTCTGCGTGCGGCGCTGAGACGCTGAGGCGGCCGGCGCGGTCGGCGGGGGCCGCAACGGTGGCGGCGGGGCGCTCATCTACGCTGCGCGCCGACCGTGGAGCATCCCGACCTCGCCCAGATCGCCGCCGTGGTGGCCGCCGCCGGCGCGGTCGCGCTGCTGGCGGGCCGCGGCCGGGTGGCGGTGCTCGCGGGCCTCGGGCTGCTGGCGCTCGCCGAGGCCGCGCTGGTGCTCGCGCCCGAGGGGGCGGGCCGGCTCGATGCCCTGATCTCACCCGCCGGCGCGCTCGGGCTGGTGCTCGGCGGCGCGCTGCTGGCCGGCGCCGCGGCGCTGTGCGTGCGCCATCCCGCCTGGGTCCCGGCGGCGGTGCTGCTCGCCGCGCCGTTGCGCCCACCGATCGCCCTGGACCTCGCGGGCGGCTTCCCGCTCGCGTTGGCCGCGGACGGGCGCATCGGGCGCCTGCTGCCGCTCTACTTCGTGCTCGCCGCGGCGACGCTCGCGCTCGCGTGGCGCGCGACGCGCGCGGAGCAGACCGGCGGGGCGACGGCCATCCGGGGCCTGCCGCGCCCGGTGGCTTGGCCGGCGGCGGCGTTCATCGGCTTCGCCTCGCTGTCGCTGCTGTGGGCGCGCGCCCTGGAGCCGGGCGTCGAGCTGCTGGCCTACTTCACGCTGCCGTTCGCGGTGCTGCTCGGGATCGTCGCGCGGACGCCGCTGCCCGAACGCTCGCCGCGCGTGCTGGCGGGCATCGCGGTCGCCGCCGGCGCGCTGTTCGCCGCCATCGGCCTGTTCCAGGCTGCGACGCGCCAGGTCTTCTTCTTCGCTCCCAACCTCGACCTCTCCAACGCCAACGCCGACTACTTCCGCGTCACCTCGCTGTTCGGCGACCCCAGCCTCTACGGGCGTCACGTGGTGCTGGCGATCGCGGTCGTACTGGTCGCGCTCGCGCTGCGGCGCATGGACCCGCGGCTCGGCGTCGGGTTGCTGGTGCTGATGTGGATGGGGCTGTTCTTCTCCTACTCGCAGTCGAGCATGGTGGCGCTGGTCGCGATCACCCTCGCCGTCGCCTGGTGGACGGGCGAGCGCCCGGTGCGCCTCGCGGTGGCGGGCACGCTCGCGGTCGCGGTACTGCTCGCCGGCGGCTTCATCGCGGCACAGGTGATGCAGGGCGAGTCACTGCGGCGAGAGACGGCTGACCGTTCGAAGCGCGTCCGGGAGACCGCGCGGGTGATCGGCGAGCACCCGCTGCTGGGCGCCGGCTTCGGTGGTCAGCCACGCGAGAGCCAGCGCCTCTCGGGTGAGACCAGCGAGCCGACGGCGAGCTACGTCTCGCACACCGCGCCGCTGACCGTCGCGGCGGAGCTCGGCGTGATCGGGCTCGGGCTCTACGTCTGGCTGCTCGTCGGCGGCGCGCGGATGATCGCCGCCGCGCGGCGGCTCGACCCGGCGCTCGGCCTGGTGCTGGCCGCCGCGTTCCTCGGCCTGTTCGTGCACGCGCTCTTCTACAGCGGCTTCCTCGAGGACCCGCTGACGTGGGTCGTGCTCGGGGTCGGCGCGGCCTCGCTCGGCTGGTCGCGCCGCGACGACGGCGCGCGGCGCGAGCGCGCCGTCGCGGCGGGCGGTTGATGGAGATGCAGGCCCGCGCGTCCGAGGGGCGTGAGGCGATCTCGCACGGAGCGTGGTGGGCGCTGCTCGGGATCCTGGTCGCGATCGTCGCGGTGACGCTGCCGGAGCTCGGCTCGAACCCGTGGCCGTTCCGGCCGGACGGGGTCGAGCCGCGTGGCGCGCTGGCGCCGCTGGTGCGCGCGGCCGGCGAGCAGTGGGACGTCGGCATCGCCCGCGCGACCTGCTTCATCGCCGGCCTCGCGGTCGCGCTGGTGGCCGCGGCGAGCCTCAGGCGCCGCGGACGGCCGGCGTGGGCGGGCTCCGTGCTCGTGCTCGGCGTCGCCTTGGCGCTGCTGGCACCCTCGACCCTGCTCCAGGTCGGGCTGCGCGACGCGACCGCGCCGTGGTTTCACACCAACGACTCCAGCTACCAGGTCGAGCTCGCCGGAGACCTGCTGCTCGACGGCGACAACCCCTACGGGCACGACTACCGCCGCTCGGGCATGGAGCGCTTCTACAGCTTCGACGGAACCGCATCGGAGGCCGTGCGCGAGAGCGAGGTCTCGCTCGAGCACTACGCCTACTTCCCGGGCACGATCCTCACCTCCGCCGTCTGGCGGCTGCTGCCATCCCCGTTAGACGACTACCGGCTGCTGATCGTGCTGTTCACGCTCGGCGGCTTCGCGGCGGCGATGGCCTTCCGCGCGCCGCTGTCGTGGCGCCTGGCGATCGGGGCGCTGGTGGTGGCCAACCCGATCGCTGTGCGCTCGGCGTGGTTCGGGCAGAACGACGCGGCGAGCATCACGCTGATGCTGCTGGCGTTCGCGCTGGTGACCCGCGAGCGTTACCGCTGGGCCGCCGCGAGCCTGGCGGCGGCGGTACTGCTGAAACAGTTCGCGATCGTCGCGGTGCCCTTCGTGGCGGTCATGCTGGTCGCCCGCGGACTGGAGCGGCGCGAGCTGGTGCGCATCGCCGGGGTCTTCGCGACCGTTTTCGTGCTCGCCACGCTGCCGTTCCTGATCGCCGATCCCGTCGCGTTCTACGAGGACACGGTCGAGTTCGGGGCGGGGACCTACAAGATCGTCGGCTACGGGCTGTCGGCGATCCTGGTGCGCGCCGGCATCGTCGACGAGGGCGAGGGGTCCTACCCGTTCGCGCTGATCGTCCTGCTGACCTGGCTCCCGCTGACGGCGTGGCTGCTGCTCGCCCAGCACCGCGCACGCGAGCAGTGGATCGGCGCCGCCGGCTTCGCGATCTCGCTGCTCGTGCTGATGTTCATCGGGCGCACCTTCAACAACTACTACCTGCTGTGGCCGGCGATGGGAGCGGCCGCGGCGGCGCTGATCTACAGCGCCGAGCGCCGCCGGGCGCCGGGCCACTGAGGGCCCGTCCCCTCAGCGGCGTGAGCGGCCGCGGTCGGCCTTGCCGCGCCGCTTGCGCTGCACCGCGACCCCGTCACGCTTGGATGAGGTCCTGGCCTCTACGCCCGCGTGCGCCTTGGGATCGAGCCCGTAGAGGAACGAGCGCCCGGTGAAGTAGACGCGGTCCTGGTCGGCGATTATCGGGCTCGCGTACTTGCCGTCGGTGTTGCGCCAGCGGGTCCTGCCGGTGCGCACGTCGAACGCGAACGCCGAGTCACGGTCGCCCATCTTCACGTAACGCGCCGCCTCCGATCCACAGGTCGAGCAGGCCGCGGTGTAGACCAGTCCGCCCATCACGACCGGCGGGCTGTGCCCCGCCGCCGGCAGCTCGCGGTCCCACTCGGTGTCGCCGGTGGCGGCGTCGAGCGCGTAGAGCCTGCCGTCGTAGGTGCCGACGAAGACCCGGCGGTCGTCGACCGCGGCCGCCGAGTAGATGTAGGTGCCGAGCGGGCGTGACCACAGCAGGTCGCCGCTCTTGGCGCCGAAGGCGAGCATCGTGCCGTCGGTGTTGCCGATGTAGACGCGCCCGTAGGCGATCGTCGGCGAGGCGTAGAAGAACTCCCGCGAGCCGAAGCGCGCCTGCGACGACGCCTGCCAGACGAGCTCGCCGGTGGCCGCGTTGAGCGCGTAGACGTTGCCGTCGTCGTTGGCGATGAAGACCGTGCCACGGTAGTAGGCGGCGGAGGTGTTGACCTTGGCGCCCGTGTCGTAGCTCCACTTCTTCCTGCCGGTCTTCGCGTCGATCGAGTAGACGTTGCCGTCCCACGAGCCGAAGTAGAGGCTGCCGTTGCGAAGCAGCGGCGAGGACTCGATCGGCTGGGCCTTGAAACGCCACTTCTCGCGCCCGCTGCGGGCGTCCATCGCGACGATGAAGCCGGTCGGGTCGGCGGCGTCCTGCGGGCAGGGCTCGAAGTCCATGTATGCCTGGTAGACCGTCCCGTTGGCGAGCGTCGGCGACGAGGCCGCGCAGCGCTTGAAGTTCTTGCGTTTGAAGACCGGCTTGCCGGTCTTGCCGTCGAGCGCGAAGAAGAGGCCCTTCTGCTGGGCCAGGTAGACGTTGCCATACGCCGCGCTGGGCGGGAACTCGAGCGTATCGAGCGCGTCCAGGCGCCAGCGGGTGCGAAACGGCGGGCGGTGGTCGTAGGGCGATACCTTGGTGCGCTGGAGGTCGTAGCCGAAGGTCGGCCACGGCTCGGGGATGCGCTTGGCGGGCTTGCCCTCGCCCGGCTCGGCGGCGCTGTCGAACTGGTCCTGCGCCGAGCCGCGCTTGTCCACAGGCTCGGTCTCCTGCCAGTAGTACCAGCCGCCCGCCGCAGCGAGCACGACCAGGCCGACCAGGCCGCCGATGAGAAGCTTCGCGCGGGTCACCCGGCGGCAGGATAGGGATGGACCTGGAGATGCAGCTGGGGGCTCACGCCCCCAGACCCCGGAGTCACCTCGCCGGCCGGGACGGGCTCAGCGCCCGCGGCCCAGCAGCCGCCACAGCGCCCGCGTCACGCGCGGGACCTCGAGGCCGAGGCGGCCCTCGTCGAGCGCCTGCGCCCAGTCTGGGGTGCCGACGCGGACGACGGTGCCCTCTCCGAGCCGGTACCCGACGAAGGCCGGCTCGCCGGGCTGGCGCCCGGCCGCGCTCAGCAGCTTTGCGCCGTCGGGCAGCGCCTCGGAACGCTCGAAACGGGAGAACTCGCCGAATACCTCGTCGACCCCGCCGAAGAGCCCGAGCTCGTCGCGCTGGACGCGCAGCGGCGCGGGCGCCGAGCTGGCGAAGGGCTCGGTGCGCTCGCCGAAGAGATCGTCCGGGCGGTCCGGGCTGGGGTCGCGCAGGCGGCCCTCGGTCAGCGCGACGGTCCGCCGCAGGGACTCGCCGCCGAACGATACGACCGGCAGACCCGACTCCTCGACCTCGGCCAGCAGCCGGTCGCGGACCTCGCGCGGCAGCCACGTCGCGGTGCCGGCGATCGCGACGCCGGGAGCGTTGGCGATCGCCGGCCCCTCCCCGCGCGCGAGCGCGATGTCGGTGCTCAGGTCGTAGGCGATCCGCTCGCGGTCGAGGAAGGCCAGCAGCGGAGCGGCCTCGCGCGTGAGCCCAGGGGGCAGCCCCTCGCCCTCGAACGGCCGCTACGCCGGCACCGGCGCCGGACCGTCGAGGGTGTCGGGAAAACCGTCGAGATCGGAGTCGTAGGGGTTGTGCCCCTGCCAGGTGACCGCCGGCAGGATGACCAGCGGACGTGGACGCGCGGACGCCGAGCGCGGCGTGGGCAGTCCCGCGACCGCGAGCGGCCGGCTCGCCGCGCGCC
>JBPCPD010000245.1:0-12313 GCA_050999535.1 Thermoleophilaceae bacterium | reverse complement strand
TCAGTCCCTTGCGCTCGAAGCGGGCGATGATCTCGCCCGTCAGGCCGGCGCGGGCAACGATCGCCCCGAGCGCGAGCCCGCCCCGAGGCCGCCGAGTCGCGCACCGACCGGCGGACGCGCCCCGCGCCCCCAGCCGCCCGGACCCTCCTAGGAGTCCTGTGGACCGGACGCTGATCCTCGTCAAGCCCGATGCCTTCGAGCGCAATCTCACCGGCGAGGTGATCGCCCGTTTCGAGCGCAAGGGACTGACCATCGTGGCGCTCAAGCGCATGGATGTCCCGCGCGAGACCGCCGAGCAGCACTATGCCGAGCACTCCGAGAAGCCGTTCTTCGGCGAGCTGGTCGACTTCATCACCGGGGGCCCGCTGGTGGCGATGGTGCTCGAGGGCCACGAGGCGGTTGCCGCCGCGCGCCAGGTGATCGGCTCGACGAACCCGGTCGAGGCCGCGCCGGGCTCGATCCGTGGCGACCTCGGGCTCGAGGTCCAGACCAATCTCGTCCACGGCTCCGACTCGGCCGAGTCGGCCGCGCGCGAGGTGGGACTCTTCTTCCCCGAGCTCGCGTAGCGGCTTCGCCTGGCTCCTGGAAGGACCCGCGGGGCGTAGATGAGGGTCGACAGCCACCGGGTGACGCTCGCTTCCGGCTCCCCCCAGCGGCGGGCGATCCTCGATCAGCTGGGCATCGTCCACCGCGTGGTCGAGCCGCACGCGGAGGAGCTCACCGAGGGAGAGCCCGTCGCGCTGGTGATCGAGAACGCGCTGCGCAAGGCACTGTCGGTCGCGGGTGTGGGGGGCGACGGAGGAGCGACCGTGCTCGGCTCGGACACGATCGTCGCGCACCGCGGCCACGTGCTCGGCAAGCCGTGCGACGAGCACGAGGCGCGCGCGATGCTCTGCGATCTCTCCGGGCACTCGCACGAGGTGCACTCGGGGATCGCGCTCGTCGACCCCGGCGGCGGTCATCGCACCGCGGCTGCCTCGAGCACGGTCCGCTTCGCAGACCTGGCGTCCGGGCGCCTCGCCTGGTACCTCGCATCGGGCGAGTGGCGCGAACGCGCCGGCGCCTATGCGATCCAGGGCCGCGGCGCGGCGCTGATCGAGGCGATCGAGGGCGACTACACGACCGTCGTGGGCCTCCCGGTGGCGGCCCTGATCGCACTGGCGCCCGAGCTTCTGCACGGTCCGCCCGCCGGCGACTGAGCGCGGCGCTCGCGATATCCACCACAGTCGCAACGTGCCAGACACGGTGAAGTACCTCCGCCAGACACGGTGAAGTACCTCCGCTAGACTCGGGCACCCGCGCGCGGCCCGTCTTCCCCAGCAGGACGGACCGCATGCACGATGCGTTGCGGTGGCGCAGGCGCCCCGTATCCTCACGATGTCCTATGGGCTTCTTCTCCTACCTCACCGGCATGGGCGGCCGCGACATGGCCGTCGATCTCGGCACCGCCAACACGCTCGTCTACGTGCGCGGTCGCGGCATCGTGCTGTCCGAGCCCTCGGTGGTGGCGATCGACTCACGCACCGCAGAGGTGCACGCGGTCGGGATCGAGGCCAAGCGGATGCTCGGCCGCACGCCCGGGACGATCCAGGCGATCCGGCCGCTCAAGGACGGGGTGATCGCCGACTTCGACGTGACCGAGCAGATGCTGCGCCACTTCATCCAGAAGGTCCACCAGAACCGCTGGGCGCACCCGCGCGTGGTCGTCTGCGTGCCGAGCGGGGTCACCGGGGTCGAGAAGCGCGCCGTCGAGGAGGCCTGCCTGTCCGCGGGCGCGCGCCAGGCGTACCTGATCGAGGAGCCGATGGCGGCGGCGATCGGCGCCGGCCTGCCGGTCGGAGAGCCGACCGGCAACATGGTCGTCGACATCGGCGGCGGCACGAGCGAGGTCGCCGTGATCTCACTCGGGGGCATCGTCGTCTCGCAGTCGATCCGCATCGGCGGTGACGAGCTCGACGACGCGATCATCAACTACGTCAAGCGCGAGTACAAGCTGATGATCGGCCAGCAGACCGCCGAGGAGGTCAAGCTGGAGATCGGCTCGGCGCACCAGCTCGGTGAGGAGATGCAGGCCGAGATCCGCGGCCGCGATCTCGTCAGCGGCCTGCCCACGACGGTTGTGCTGACCAGCGAGGAGGTGTGCCTCGCGCTCGAGGAGCCACTGCAGGCAATCGTCGACGCGGTCAAGGAGACCCTCGACCGCACCCCGCCCGAGCTCGCCTCGGACATCATGGACCGCGGCATCATGCTCGCCGGCGGCGGAGCGCTGCTCCAGGGCCTCGACGAGCGCCTCCGCGACGAGACCCAGATGCCCGCCCACCTCGCCGAGTCGCCGCTGACGTGCGTCGCGATCGGGTCGGGACGCAGCCTCGAGGAGTTCGAGGCGATTCACCGCGCCAACAAAGGTTCCCGAACGAACCGTCGGCGCTGACCGCGCCGCTCCGGGGGAGTCCGGACCGTGTTTGACAGCAGAGTGGTTCGTCGCCGCAGGGCGGCGCTCGCGATCTTCGTCGTAGCCTCGATCGCGATGCTCACCGCGTTCTTCGGCGAGTCCGGCGGCGGCGTCTTCCACACCCTCCAGCGCGGCGCCCAGGCGGGCCTCGCCCCGATCGAGACCGGCGCCAGCCGCGCGCTGAAGCCCTTCCGCGACCTCGGCGGCTGGTTCGGCGACACGATCGACGCCAAGGGCGAGAACGAGCAGCTGCGCGGCGAGGTCGAGAACCTGCGTCAGCGCGTCGGGCGCAGCGCGACCGACCAGCGCGACGCCCGCCAGCTGCGCGAGCTCGTGGGCCTGCAGCGCTCCGGCGGCTTTCCCGACGCCACCGAGCCGCTCGCCGCGCGGGTGATCGCCCGCTCGCCGACCGTCTGGTACTCGACGCTGAAGATCGACAAGGGCTCGACCGACGGCGTCGCCGAGGACCAGCCGGTGATCGCCGCCGGCGGGCTCGCGGGCAAGGTCACGAGCGTCACCGGGGGCACCGCCGAGGTGACGCTCATCACCGACTCCTCCAGCGCGGTCACCGCGCAGGTGATGCCCGAGGGCGCGACGGGCATCGTCAAGCCCGAGGTCGGCAAGCCCGATGACCTCCTGCTCGACTTCGTCCAGCGCGGGCGCAGCGTGCGCGAGGGCGCGACGGTGGTCACGTCGGGCTTCTCCTCCGGCGAGATCCGGTCGCGCTTCCCACGCGGGATCCCGATCGGCAAGGTCTCGCGGGTCGACCTCGAGGAGATCGAGCTCTACCAGCGCGTGCACATCAGGCCGTTCGCCGACCTGCGCGGGATCGACCTCGTGCAGGTGCTGACCGAGCGAGGCGAGCCCGTCGCCGAGGCGTCGGCGCCGTGACGCTAACTCCGGCAGCCTTTTTGCGCGCGGGTCTGATCGCCTTCGCCACCTTGATCGCCCAGGTGTCGGGGATCGGCTCGATTACCGTGTTCGGGTCCGCTCCGAACCTGATCCCGCTCGGCGTCGCGGGCGTCGCGATCTATGCCGGCAGCATCCCGGGCGCGGCGATGGGCTTCGGCACCGGGCTGCTGCTCGACCTCGCGGTGGGCAGCCCCGTAGGGGTCTCGTCGCTGGTGCTCTGCGCGGTCGGCTACGCCGTGGGGCGCTACCGCGAGGTGCGCGACCCCGCCCACGGCCTGATGGCGATCCCGGTCGGCGCCGCCGCGACGCTCGGCTTCCTCGTCACCTTCGGCGCGGCGTCGTTCATGCTCGACGTCGGTCCCTCCGTCAGCGCCCTGATCTTCCGCGACATGCTCGTGGCCACCGTGGTCGGTGCGCTGCTGGCGATGCCGATCTTCTGGGTGACGCGCAAGGTCCTGCGCCCCGCACTGACCGTGGACCCCTATCAGCGCGCCCGCAAGCGCAACGCTCCGCGCGAGTCGGGCCCCCTCGGCCTGCGCGGGATGGAGATCTGAGTTGGTGGTCACCTGATGTACCTCGACCCAGACGGACGGCGCCAGCTCACGCCGCAGCTCGCGCTGCGGGTCGCGATCGTCGGCGGCATCGCGCTGATCGCCTTTTCGGTGGTCTTCTTCCGCCTCTGGTACCTGCAGGTGCTCTCAGGTGACAAGTACCGCGCCGAGGCCAACGACAACCGTGTCCGCGAGATCAAGGTGCAGGCTCCGCGCGGGGAGATCGTCGACCGCGAAGGCCGCGTGCTGGTCGACAACCGCGTCGGCCTGGCAGTGAGCGTGAGCCCCGATGAGCTGCCCGACGACCTCGACGCGCGCCGTGCGGTCTATGGCCGGCTGGCGAAGGTCCTCGAGCTCAGGCCGGATCGCGTCGAGGAGACCGTCGAGGAACAGCTCGAGGCCCTGCCTTACTCGGCCGCCACCGTCAAGACCGACGTGCCACAGCGGCTCGTGTACTACCTGGCCGAGAACCAGGAGGATTTCCCGGGGGTCGACGTCGCCCCGGCCTTCCTGCGCGAGTACCCGCACGGGGACGTCGGCGCGCATCTGTTCGGTTACGTCGGCGAGGTCAACCAGGAGCAGCTCGACGACGAGCGCTACCGCGGCGTCGATCTCGCAGACCGTGTCGGCCAGGCGGGCCTCGAGTACGAGTACGACCGCTTCCTGCGCGGACGTAACGGCGCCAGCCGTGTGGAGGTGGACGCGCTCGGCCAGCTGCGTGAGCAGCTCGCCGAGCGGCGGCCGGAGCAGGGCCGCCAGCTGCGTCTGTCGATGGACCTCGACGTCCAGCGCGCGGGCGAGAAGGCGCTCGGCGGCGCCCCGGGCGCGTTTGCGGTGATGAACGTCCGCAACGGCCAGGTCGTCGCCCTGGGCAGCTCGCCGTCGTTCGACCCGAACCTGTTCTCCACGGCGATTCGCCCAAAGGACTTCAACCGCCTCAACTCCGAGGCCGCGGGCCGCCCGCTGTTCAACCGCGCAACCCAGGGCGGCTATCCCACCGGCTCGACGTTCAAGCTGATCACCGCGGTCGCGGCGCTCGAGGGGGGCCTGGTCACCCCCGACGAGCCCGTCTCCGACCCCGGCTCGCTGAAGGTGGGCGGGGTCACCTTCCGCAACGCGGGCGACGTCGTCAACGGCGTGCTCAGCCTTCGTCAGGCACTGTCGGTGTCGAGCGACGTCTACTTCTACAAGCTCGGCCTCGAGGCCAACGGCAGCGGGGACGGGCTGCTGATCCAGGACTGGGCGAAGCGGCTCGGGCTCGGGCGCGAGACCGGCATCGACCTGCCCAACGAGCAGGCCGGGCTGATCCCGTCCCCCGAGTACCGCAACGACGGCTACGCCGACTACCAACGCTGCGTCGGGCGCGAGAAGCCCACTCCAGAGGAGATCGCATTCGGTGAGTGTGGGTTCCTCGATCGCCCCTGGAGCCAGGGCGACAACGTCAATCTCTCGGTCGGGCAGGGCGATCTGCAGGCGAGCCCGATGCAGCTCGCCGTGGCCTACGCGGCGATCGCCAACGGCGGCAAGGTCGTCCGCCCCCGCCTGGGCCAGCGCATCGAGGACAGCATCGGCCGCCCGCTCCAGGAGCTCGAGGCGACGGTTCCGCGCAGGCTCGACATCTCCGACGCCAACCGCCAGGCGATCCTCGACGGCCTGCGCTCGGCGGCGAGCGAGCCCGGCGGGACCTCGGCCGACGTGTTCTCGGGGTTCGAGATCCCGATCGCCGGCAAGACGGGTACCGCCGAGAAGGGCGCCGGTCGCGCCGACCAGTCCTGGTACGCGGCGCTCGCGCCCTACCCCGACCCCAAGTACGTGGTGGTCACGACCTTCGAGGAGGGTGGCTTCGGCGCCGAGACCGCCGCTCCGGCCGCCCGCCAGATCCTCGCGGAGCTGTTCGGGGTCGATGACTCCGGTGGCGTGGTCGAGGGCAGCTCCTCCGACTGATGCGCAGCCGCGCCTCAGTCACCGTGGCGTCCCCGGGTAGGGTTGGTCGCTGATGCACGCCACTCCCTACGGAACCTCGGTCAAGGGCTTCCGCGACGCGGCCGCACCGCGCTTCATCCGCCTCGACGTACCGCTGCTGGCGGCGACGCTCGCGCTGATCGGGCTGAGCATCTACACGATCTCGACGGCGACGCAGGGCGACATCGCCGGCCAGCCGTGGTACTACGTCCACCGCCAGGCCGCCTACGGGGGCGTCGGGATCGCACTGATGCTGATCCTCTCGCGCATCGACTACTCGCGCATGCGCGAGTGGAAGGCCGGCCTGTACCTGGCGATGATCGGCCTGATCGTGCTCGTCCTTGGCCTCGGCACGGCCGCGCGCGGATCGCGACGCGCGCTCGACCTCGGCTTCTTCCAGCTGCAGACCTCCGAGCTGGGCAAGGTGCTGCTGATCCTCACGCTCGCCGCCTTCATGGTCGACCGCACGCGCCGCCTCGGCGAGCGCGAGACGACCAGCCGGATCATGCTGCTCGCGCTGCTGCCGGCGATGCTCGTGATCGCCCAGCCCGACCTGGGCTCGGGCCTGGTCTACATGGCGATCGTGATCGCGGTCCTGTTCGTCGGCGGCACCAAGTGGACCCACTTCGCAGCGCTCGGCGGACTCGCGGCGTTCGCCGTGGTCGCGGCGGTCGTGCTCGCCCCCGCGGCCGGCGTCGAGCTGCTCAAGCCCTACCAGATGGATCGTCTGACCGCCTTCGTCAACCCGGCCGAGAACCCGGCCGAGGAGGGCTACCAGCAGACCCAGTCGCTGGTCGCAATCGGGGCCGGAGGAAGGACCGGCCGCGGCGAGGATGCCACCCAGACGCGGCTCGACTTCCTACCCGAGCATCACACCGACTTCGTCTTCGCCGTCGTCGGCGAGGAGTTCGGCTTCGGAGGGGCGGCGCTCGTTCTGTCCCTGTTCGCACTCATGATCTGGCGGTGCTTACGTATCCTGACGATGTCGAAGAACCTCTACGGCACACTGATAGCCGGAGGGGTCACCGCCATGCTGATGTTCCAGATCTTCGTAAACGTGGGCATGACGATTGGAATCATGCCCATCACCGGCGTCACGCTGCCGCTCATGAGCTATGGCGGCTCGTCGGTGATCGTGACCTTCCTGGCCCTCGGGCTCATGCAGTCGATCCACGCGCAAGCGCGGGAGACGACGCTGTCCAAGGGCCGGGAACTGTGAGGGACCTGGCGGGAACGCCGGATCCTTCGAATCTCGTAATTTTGAGGAGACATCTTGAGAAAGCAAGTCCTCGTCACGGCAGACCGTGGCGAAACCAGAGTGGCCATCCTCGAAGCGGAGGGCACCCCGCCCGCCGCTGAGAGCGGCCGGCGCGGCCAGGGCCGCGCGCAATCCAACGGCTGGCGCGTCGGCGAGCTCTACGTCGAGCGCCGCGGCTCGCGCTCGATCGTCGGCAACGTCTACAAGGGCAAGGTCGACAACGTCCTGCCCGGCCTCGAAGCGGCCTTCGTGGACATCGGCTTCAAGCAGAACGGCTTCCTGCACGCCGACGACGTCGTCATCCCCGGCGTCGAGGTCGCGCGCCGCGGTCGCGGCACGCGGGGCAAGGGCCAGCAGATCCAGGAGCTGCTCAAGCCGGGCCAGGAGATCCTCGTGCAGGCGGTCAAGGACCCGCTGAAGACGAAGGGCCCGCGCCTGTCGATGCAGCTGTCGATTGCCGGGCGCTACCTCGTCTACGTGCCCCAGGGCGAGGGCATCGGCGTCTCGCGGCGCCTCGACGACAAGGAGCGCGAGCGCCTGCGCCGCCAGGCCAAGGGCCTCGACATCGGCGACGGGGGGGCGATCATCCGCACCGCCGCCCAGGACGCCAAGCGGGGCGACTTCGAGCACGAGATCAAGTATCTGCACAAGCTGCACGAGGTGCTGACCCGGCGCGCGCAGGAGACGACCGCGCCCGAGATGGTCTTCCAGGAGGCTGACCTCTCGGTGCGCGTCGTGCGCGACATCTTCTCGAATCAGTTCGAGCGCGCGATCGTCGACGACCCCGACCAGCACCACCGCCTGCAGTCCTTCTTCACCCGCACCGCGCCGGAGCTGCTCGAGCGCCTCGAGACCTACCAGCCCGATGGCGTGCGCCTGTTCGAGCGCTACGGCATCGAGCACGTGATCCAGTCGACGCTGCACCGCCGCGTCGAGCTGCCCTCCGGCGGCTCCCTGATCGTCGAGTACACCGAGGCGCTGACGGTGATCGACGTCAACTCGGGCTCATTCATCGGTCGCGGCAAGGGCGCCCGGCTCGAGGACACGATCACGAAGACCAACCTCGAGGCCGCCGACGAGGCCGTGCGCCAGCTGCGCCTGCGCGACATCGGCGGGATCATCGTCATCGACTTCATCGACATGTCGCGCGCTCGCAACCGCGACGCGGTGCTCAAGACGCTGCGCAAGGCGCTCGACGAGGACAGGACGAAGACCTATGTGGTCGAGATATCGCCGCTCGGGCTGGTCGAGATGACCCGCCAGAACGTCACCGAGGGCGTGCGCGAGATCCTCTCGAAGACCTGTCCGACGTGCGAGGGGGAGGGTGTCGTGCTCTCCGAGGAGACGGTCGCGATCCATGTCGAGCGGCGGCTGCGCGAGCTGCCCGCCGAGCGTCCAGACCCGGCGGCGTACCTGATCCGGTGCAACCCTCGCGTCGCCGCGCTGCTGGCCAACGGTCCCGGGAGGCCGCTGCTCGAGATCGAGGCCGAGACCGGCAAGAGCTTCCATTTCGAGGGCTCGGAGGCGCTGCCGGTCGACCACTTCGCGGTCGTGCTCGAGGGCTCGGAGGCCGAGGTCGAGGAGCGCGCGCTGCCGTTCCGCGCGGGCGAGGAGGTCCTCGTCTCGATCGAGGAGCCGCACATGTACAACGAGGCCGATGCGGTGGCCAAGCTCGACGGGTACATGATCTCCGTCGCCGGCGCCGGACCCCTGATCGGCAAGCGCACGCTGGTGCGTATCGACGCCGTCGGCCGCTCGGCTGCCGAGGCGTCGCTGGTCCAGGGCGCCGACGTCACCGAGGCGACGGGCTCCAACGGAGCCCTGACGATCCCGGTCGCCGCCGACAGCGGCGAGCGCAAGCCGCGTCGCCGCGGGCGCCGCGGAGGGCGCGGCCGACGCAAGTCGGGCGAGCCCTCGGACTCGCCCGAGCAGTCCGGCGAGTGAGGACCGCTGAGCCCGGGCTGTTCACGCTGCCCGCCGGGCCCGAGGCGCTAGACTCGCCGCTCGGCGTCCCGGCGGGCGCCGTTGCTCTGTCATGTACGCAATCGTGAAATGCGGCGGTAAGCAGTACCGCGTCGAAACCGGCGATTCGCTCGTCGTCGACCGCATGGGCGAGGACGAGGGGGCGAAGGTGACGCTCACCCCGCTGATGCTCGCCGACGGCGAGGACAGCGTCCTGGGTGGCGACGAGCTCGAGCAGGTCAACGTCGAGGCCACCGTCACCCGCCACGAGCGCGGCAAGAAGATCCACGGGTTGAAGTTCAAGCCCAAGCGCGGGTACAAACGCCGCTACGGGCACCGTTCCGACCTCACCCGGCTGCAGATCGGCGAGATCAAGCTGCTCGACCGCCAGCCGGCGGGCAAGACGGACTCGGGTTCGGATTCGAAGGATTCGAAGGATTCGGCCTCCGTGGCGAATCCCTCCCGGAAGGAGGAGTCGGATGGCTCATAAGAAGGGCCTCGGCTCCAGCCGCAACGGCCGCGATTCCAATGCGCAGCGCCTCGGCGTCAAGGTCTTCGCCGGCCAGGCCGTCACCGGCGGTGAGATCATCGTCCGCCAGCGCGGCACCCGCTTCAAGCCCGGCGAGGGCGTCGGTATCGGCAAGGATGACACGATCTTCGCCAAGCGCCCTGGGACCGTGCAGTTTCGCACGAAGCGCCGCGGCCGCTTCATCAGCGTCGAGCCCGTCGCCGAGTAGCGCGCCCAGCGCGGCTCAGGCCCCAGGGATGGCCCGGCCCTCCGAGGGCTGTACCAGCACCCACCCCTCGCCGCTGAACCCGAGCTGGACGCTCTCGCCGGACCCGAGGCCGATGAGGCTCTTGGCCTGCATGTCGGTCTTCAGGTTGGTCTGGACACCGCCCGACCAGGCGATCGCCGCCTGCGGGTCGCCGAACGTCGGCGCCGATCCGACGTCGAGCCTGACCGGCTCGCCGTCGGAGAGCAGTGCGACCATGCCCGTCCCGCGCAGGTGAATGTTGAACAGGCCGCCGGCGAGCATCCCCGCGGCGCCGCCCTTGACGCGCGTCACGTCCCATTCGATTCCGTGCTCGAAGGCGAGGATGTTCGACCCGTTGACCGTCAGCGCGTCGTCGTCGATGCGCAGGACGTGGACGAGCATCGCCTGATGGGCCAGGAACACCTCGCCCGTGCCCGAGGCCTGCATCAGCCGCAGGCTCTCCCCGCTGGCGGCCTTCTTGAGCAGCTTGCCGACGCCTCCGCCCTTGTGCTCGAAGCGGACCTCGCCCTGGTAGGCGACCATCGCGCCGTTCTTCGCCATCACCGTCGCCTGGGACAGCTCGACCTTCAGCAGCCGCGGGTTCTGGATCGTGAACGTCTCGCCGGTCTCCACCTCCTCGAAGCGGTCCAGCGGTGATCCGCCGTGCTCCATGTCTCCTCCAGGTCTGGTCGGGTCTCCGCTGGAAGCTAGTGGTCTGATGTGGTCCGCACCACATGGCACGCTGACGCCTACGATCTGCCAGTGCTCCAAGACCGCGCCACCCTCTTCGTGCGCGCCGGCGCCGGCGGTGACGGCTGCGTTTCGCTGCGGCGCGAGGCGCACGTGCCCAAGGGCGGGCCTGACGGTGGAGACGGTGGGCGCGGCGGTGACGTCGTGCTCGTCTGCGACTCCTCCCGGCGCGATCTCTCCGCCTACCAACGCGCCTCGCACTTTCACGCCGGGCGCGGCGGACACGGCGAGGGCGCGCAGCGCCACGGGGCCACCGCCGACTCGCTGGAGCTGCTCGTGCCGCCCGGCACCACGGCCCGGGATGCCGAGCGCGGCGCCCGGTGGGAGCTGACCGAGCCGGGCCAGCGCGCCGTGGTCGCCCGCGGCGGCGGCGGGGGGCGGGGCAACAAGGCCTTCGCCGGGCCGACGCGCCAGACACCGCGCATGGCTGAGCGCGGCCTCGCCGGTGAGGAAGGGCGGATCGAGCTGCATCTGCGCCTGTTCGCCGACGCCGGCCTGGTCGGGCTGCCGAACGCCGGCAAGAGCTCGCTGCTCGCGCGCCTGACCGCGGCGCGGCCCAAGGTCGCGGGCTATCCCTTCACGACGATCGACCCGGCGCTCGGCACGATCGAGGTCGACGAGCGCCAGCTCGTGCTCGCCGATATTCCCGGGCTGATCGAGGGTGCCAGCCACGGTGCGGGCCTCGGCCATGCCTTCCTCGCCCACGTCGAGCGCTGCCGGCTGCTCGTCCACGTGCTCGACCTCGCCCCACTCGACGGTTCCGACCCGATCACCAACCACGCCACCGTCGAGGCCGAGCTGGCCGAGCACGGCGCGGGCCTGGAGGGGCTGCCGCGCATCCTCTGCCTGTCCAAGGCCGACCTTGCGCTGCCCGAGGACCTCGAGACCGAGCGCGAGCTCTGGAGCGAGCGCCTCGGCGACCGCGTGACCGCGGTGCTCAGCACCTCGGCGGCCACCGGTGCCGGGCTCGACGAGCTGCGCGCCGCGATCGTGCGCCACGTGCCTCTCGAACACGCCGAGGCGGGCAGCGAGGAGATCGCCGCCGCGCACCGCACCTACCGCCCGGGAGCGGGGGAGAACGTCGACGTGCGCCGCACCGCCCCAGGTGCGTTCCGGGTCCAGGGCGAGCGCGTCGAGCGCCTGCTCGCCCGCCACGACCTCGGCAACGACGAGTCGTTGCGTTACATCGAGGACCGCCTGCGCGTGATGGGGGTCATCCGGGCGCTGGAGGCCGCCGGCTTCGCGCCCGGCGACGAGGTGGAGATCGCCGGGACGACGTTCGAGCTGGATCCGGGGTGATGGCCGCGCGATGGACGGGGGGCTCGCGCCCCCCGGGCCCCCTGCGCGCCGCTGGACCTACTGCGACGGTGACCGTTTCCCACGTGCCGTAAATCCGCGCTAATAGGCTGGCCTCCGCAATGGCGCTCGTGGTCGCAAAGCTCGGATCGAGCATCGTCGCCGACGCGCGCGGCGAGGTGCGCGCGGACGTGCTCGGGCCGGTCTGCGATGCCGTCGCCGCCCGCCACCGAGCCGGCGACGGGATCGTGATGGTCACCTCCGGCGCGATCGCCCGTGGGATGCGCCTGATGGACCTGCCGGCCCGACCCGCTGCGATGGCCGAGCTGCAGGCCGCCTCTGCCGTCGGCCAGGGGCCGCTCTACCGCGTCTACAGCGAGCTGCTCGCCGCGCGCGAGGTCCGCAGCGCGCAGGT
>JBPCPD010000236.1:0-4384 GCA_050999535.1 Thermoleophilaceae bacterium | reverse complement strand
GGGTGGACCTCGTGGTCGAGCATCCGCTTGGCGATATCGAGCGTCCTGATCCCGAGCCGGTCGCGCGCGCCGCAGCCCGAGAGCACGAATTCGTGCATGCAGGCGCGGTCGAAGGCGATCGGCAGGTACTCGCCGATGCCCGGCTCGGCAAGCCGCGCGCGCAGGTAGTTGGCGTTGAGCACCGCGAGCTCGGATGCCTCGCGCAGCCCGGACGCCCCGAGCGAGCAGATGTAGGCGTAGGAGCGCACGAAGACGCCGAAGTTGCCCTGAAAGCCGCGCATCTTGCCGATCGACTTCGGCCGCTGCTCGTCGAGGTCGAAGCGAGGCCGGTCGCCGTCGTGGCCCTCGATGCGCACCACCTGCGGCCGCGGGATGAACGGCTCGATGCGATCGGAGACCGCGATCGGCCCCGCCCCGGGCCCGCCGCCGCCGTGCGGCTGGGTGAAGGACTTGTGCAGGTTGTAGTGGACGATGTCGAAGCCCATGTCGCCTGGTCGCGAGATGCCCATCACGGCGTTGAGGTTGGCGCCGTCGTAGTAGAGCGTCGCCCCGACCTCGTGCACGATCGCGGCGATCTCCTCGATGTTGCGGTCGAAGAGCCCGAGCGTGTTCGGGTTGGTGAGCATCAGGCAGGCGACGTCGCCGTCGGCCTTGGCGCGCAGATCCTCGATGTCGACGCCGCCGTGCTCGTCGGTGCCGAGCTTGACGACTTCGCAGCCCGCCATCGTGACCGTCGCCGGGTTGGTCCCGTGCGCGGTGTCGGGGGTCAGCACCTTGTGGCGGCTCTCGCCGCGGTCCTCGTGGTACGCGCGCGTCAGCAGCAGGCCCGCCAGCTCCCCCTGCGAGCCCGCGCTGGGCTGGAGCGAGACGTGGGGCAGGCCCGCGATCTCGCCGAGCGCCTCCTGCAGGCGCCACATCAGCTCGAGCGCGCCCTGGGCGTGCTCGGGATCCTGGAGCGGGTGCAGGCGCGCGTGCCCCGGCAGCGCCGCGACGCGCTCGTGCAGCTTCGGATTGTGCTTCATCGTGCACGAGCCGAGCGGGTAGAAGCCCGTATCGAGGTCGAAGTTCTTCTTCGAGAGCCCGTTGTAGTGGCGCACGATCTCCGGCTCCGAGATCTCGGGCAGCTGCGCCGGGCGCGCGCGCAGCGCGGCGGCGGGCAGGATCTCCTCGAGCGCGACCTCCGGGACGTCTTCGGTCGCCGAGCCCACGTAGGCGCGCCTGCCCGCCACCGAGCGCTCGTAGATCGTGACCGTCTGCTCCCCGGCGCGTGGATCGAGCTGGGTGGTCATCAGGCGGTCACCTCGGTGCGCGCGCCGGCCAGCGCGGCCAGGGCATCGATGTCGACCTTGGTGCGGCGCTCGGTTATCGCCACGAGCAGACCGTCGGAGTACTCGGGGTAGGTATCGCCGAGCCGGTAGCCGGGGTTGACCCCGACCGCGCGCGCCCGCTCGAAGAGGCCGTCGAGGTCGGGCACCCGCACGGCGAACTCGCGCACGACGGGTCCCGGGTTGATCGCCTCCAGGCCGAGCGCCCGGCGCGCGTAGTGGGTGCGCCGGGCCATCAGCCCGCCGAGCTCCACCAGGCCGCGCTTGCCCATCCAGGACAGGTAGACGACCCCGGCGAGCGCGTTCAGCGCCTGCGCGGTGCAGATGTTGTGCGTGGCCTTCTCGCGGCGGATGTGCTGCTCGCGGGTCTGCAGCGTGAGCACGAAGCCGCGCTTGCCGTCGAGATCGCGGGTCTCACCGGCGATGCGCCCAGGCATTTTGCGGATGAAGCGCTCGCCGGCGGCGAAGAAGCCGAACGACGGCCCGCCAAAGTCGAGCCGGTTGCCGAGCGTCTGGCCCTCGCCGACGCAGATGTCGGCGCCGAGCTCACCCGGGGGCTCGAGGATGCCCAGCGGCAGCGGGTCGGCGGACACTATGAACAGCGCACCCGTGGCCTTCGCGGCCTCGCCGAGCACGCCGAGCTCCTCGACCGTGCCCAGGAAGTTGGGCTGCGCGACGAAGACGGCGGCGGTGTCGTCGTCGACCTGGGCGGCGAGCGCGTCGACGTCCGTGGCGCCCTCGGCGGTCAGCCCAGCCTCCTCGACGCTCATCCGGTAGCCGGCCGCGTGGGTGACCAGCGCTGCGCGCGAGTGCGGGTGCAGGCCGCGCGAGACCACGAGCTTGGAGCGCTTGGTCTCCAGCTTGGCCAGGTAGCCGGCTGCGGCGACCGCCGACGGGCCCTCGTAGACCGAGGCGTTTGACACCGGCAGGCCGGTCAGCTCGGAGATCGCGGTCTGGAACTCGAACATCACCTGCAGCCCGCCCTGGGAGATCTCGGGCTGGTAGGGCGTGTACGGGGTCAGGAACTCCGAGCGCGAGATGATCGAGTCGATCAGCGCCGGCACGTAGTGGTCGTACATCCCGGCGCCGAGGAACGTCGTCTCGGCGTCGGCGTGGCGGTTGCGCGCCGCCAGGCTCGCGAGGTGGTCGAAGACCTCGTGCTCGGCCATCGGGTCGGGCAGGTCGAGCGGGCGGCGCAGGCGCACGCCCTCCGGGATGTCGGCGAGCAGGTCGTCGATCGAGCCGACGCCGATCGCGTCGAGCATCGCGCGGCGGTCCTGGTCGGTGGCGGAGGTGTAGGTGCTCATGGGGCCGGCTGAAGGGGCGAGGGCGCGGTCACCCCTGCAACAGCGCCTTGTACGCGTCGGCGTCGAGCAGGGAGCCCGCCTCGGATGGGTCCGACAGGCGAACCTTGACCATCCAGCCGTCGCCGTAGGGGTCGGCGTTGATCGCCTCGGGACCGTCGTTGAGCGCCTCGTTGACCGCGACGATCTCCCCCGAGAGCGGCGCGAAGACGTCCGAGACCGCCTTGACCGACTCGACCTCGGTGTAGGCCTGGTCCTTGGAGACGGTGCCGCCGACCTCGGGCGGGTCGTAGAAGACGACCTCGCCGAGCGCGTCCTGGGCGTACCAGGTGACGCCGAAGACGGCCTCGTCGCCATCGATCCGGGCCCAATCGTGCTCGGGGTGGTACCGGAGGTCGTCGGGGTAGCTCTCGGCCACCTCAACCTGCCTTTCGTGGGGAATAGAGCGGCTTCTCGCGGATCTCCGCGGTACGCAGCTTGCCACGAACGTCGACCTCGATCGCCGTGCCGGGCGAAGCCGCGCTCGCTGGCACGTACGCCATCCCGATGCCGATGCCCAGGCACGGCGACAGCGTGCCGCTGGTGACCACGCCCGCACCCGCCTCGGTGCGGACCGGGTTGCCCTGGCGCGGGATGCCCGGCCCTGTGAAGGCGAATGGCACCAGCCGCTGCAGGGGCTCCCCGGCCCGGCGCAGCGCCGGCGAGCCGACGAAGCCGGTGTCGAGCTTGCAGGCCCAGCCGAGGCCGGCCTCGATCGGCGAGCGGTCGGTCGAGAGGTCGTTGCCGTAGAGGTGGAAGCAGGCCTCCAGGCGCAGCGTGTCGCGCGCGCCGAGCCCGGTCGGGACGACGCCACGGTCGAGCAGGGCGTCCCAGAGCGCCGGGGCGTGCTCGGGCGCGAGCAGCAGCTCGACGCCATCCTCGCCGGTATAGCCGGTCCCGCAGACCAGGCACTCGGTCCCCGCGACGCTCAGGATTGCGGTACCCATGCGGGCGGGCAGCTCGCCGTCGGTCAACGCCGCGACCGCCGCGCGGGCGTCGGGGCCCTGGACGGCGAGCATCGAATGACGTGCGGCGACGTCCTCGACCTCCACCTCGAAACCGCTCGCGCGCTGCGCGAGCCACGCGTGGTCGGCCTCGTGGTTGGCCGCGTTGGTCACGGTCAGGAAGCGATCACCGAGGCGGTAGCTGAAGAGGTCGTCGAGCACGCCGCCGTCCTCGCGGCAGAGCACCGAGTACTGGGCCCGCCCGTCGGCGAGCTTGGAGATGTCGTTGGACAGGACGTGCTGGAGGAACGCTTCGGCGTCGGGCCCCCGGGTCTCGATCTCGCCCATGTGCGAGACGTCGAAGACCCCGGCGCCGCTGCGCACCGCGAGGTGCTCCTCGCGCACGCCGCCCTCGTACTGCACCGGCATCTCCCAGCCCGCGAATGCCACCAGCCGCGCCCCAGCCGCCACGTGGCGGTCGCAGAGCGGGGTGGGGCGCAGCGTGGAGGTGCTCGAGGCCAAGGCCCGAGAGGCTAGTGGTTCCTCGGAGAAGTACTGGCGCGCTTTGGCGAGCGACTGGCCGTTGCCGGCAAGCCCGGGAGCGCAGCCAAGCCAGAGCATTGGCGAGCATCGCGGGCGCAGCCTGGCGCGTCACTGCGCGGGGTGCGCCCGTAGGGCGTGACCCCGCCCGCAGGCCGCCAAACGGGCCAGTACTTGCAGGAGGTACCACTGGTACACACCCGCCTCCGCGGGTCCGGTGCGCGCCACGCCG
>JBPCPD010000199.1:0-13343 GCA_050999535.1 Thermoleophilaceae bacterium | reverse complement strand
CCGCGATTCGTGACGGGCGTCGCGAGCTCGCGTGGAAGCCGATGCAGACCGAGCCCGTCGCGAGCTGAGCGGGCGCCGCCGCGCCGCCGCGGCGATACTCGCCGGCGGGGCTCGCCGCGAGCTCAGTTATGATGCGCTACCGTGATGCAGATGTCGCGCACCACCGTGGATGTAGATGAGCGCGCGCTCGCCCTTGCGCGAGCGGAGCTCGGTACGGCCGGGCTCAGCGCCACCGTCAACGCGGCGCTCCGAGAGGTTGGGCGACAGCGGGCGCTGGCGAGCTTCGACGTGTGCCGCGACGTGGATGGCACGCAGGACGAGGTCGAGGCCAACCGGCAGAGCCGCGATTCCGGCTGAGCCTCCCGCGCCGCCGGCGCTCGATCGTCCGGCACTCGTCGACACGGGCGTCTGGACCTGGGTTCGTGACCGGCGCTTTCCGCACCGGCTGGTTCGCGATGGCGCGCTCGCCTGACCACAGCTCAGCTCGCCAAGCGCCGACCGTGCGGTGGGTCGCGCCGGGGAAGCTCGGCGGCCCGGTCAGCCGGCGTGCTGGACGCCCTCGACGCGCACCGCGCGCGTGCCCGCGGGGGCCTGCAGCTCGACCTCGTCGCCGGGCTCGCAGCCCGCGAGCGCGCTGCCCACCGGCGAGTCGATCGAGAGCAGTCCCTGCGAGGGGTCTGCCTCCATCCCCGAGACGAGCGTGAAGCGCAGCCGCTTGCCGCTCTGGACGTCGACGTAAGTGACCGTCGAGCCCATGCCCGCCGCGGCGCCGCGCTCGACGGCCTCGACGATCTCGGCCGTGCGCAGCTGATCGCGCATGCGCGCGATCTTGACCTCCAGCATCGCCGCGTCCTCCTTGGCCGCGTGGTACTCGGCGTTCTCCTTCAGATCACCGAACGCGCGCGCCACGCCGATGCGGTCGGCCATGTCACGCCGGCCCTCGAGCTCCAGGGCCGCGATATCGGCCTCGAGCTGGGCGTGTGCCTCGGCGGTCATCTTCGTCGTATCGGGCATTGCCGCCCCAGGCTATGCGACGCGCGCCGGTCAGGCAGACGGCGGCGCCCGTTCGGACGCGCGCTCCAGCTACCCTCGGCGTCGTGGAGGAGGATCTCGAGACGCGCGCGCTGCGGCGCACGCAGGCTCAGCGCGAAGAGGCAGAGCGCGAGGAGGCGCGCCGCTCGCCGACCGGCGACGAGACCGCCCAGCACGACCGCCGCGCGGACAAGGCGGAGTACCTCAAGCAGAAGCTCGAGCAGCGCGCCGAAGCCGAGCGCGAGGCCGACGAGGCCGCGGACCCCGAGCCGAGGTCCGCGGACGCCGAGCCGGGCCCGGCCGAGCGCGAGGGCGAAGCGCCCGCTGACGGCGAGCCGGGGACCGCTTCCGCACCGGCCGGCGACGAGCCCGCGGACGAGGCCGACACCGACGAGTTCGAGCCGGTCGAGGACCCCCGGCCGACCGGCTGAGCCGGCGCCGCGACGGTAGCCTGGCTCGGTGTCGTTCGAGCGCGCCCACGACGTCGTCCTGCTCGGCGCGACCGGATTCACCGGCGGCCTGACGGCGGAGTACCTCGCCGGGGCCGTGCCCGCCGGGACGCGCTGGGCGATCGCCGGACGTAACCGCGCCAAGCTGGTGGCCGTGCGCGAGCGGCTCGCGCTGCGCGCCGGCGCTCAGGCGCCCGAGCTGCTGGAGGCCGATGTCACTGACCCCGCCTCGCTGCGCGCGATCGCCGAGTCCGCTCGCGTGGTGGCGAGCACCGTCGGGCCCTACATCCACTACGGCGATCCGCTCGTCGCCGCCTGCGCCGAGGCGGGCGCCGACTACCTCGATCTCACCGGGGAGCCCGAGTTCGTCGACCGCTGCTACGTACGCCACCACGCCCGCGCGGTCCAGACCGGCGCGCGGCTGGTCCACGCCTGTGGCTTCGACTCGATCCCGCACGACCTCGGCGTGCGCTTCTGCGTCGAGGCGCTCCCCGAGGGCGTGCCGCTCAAGGTCGAGGGCTTCGTGCGCGCGGACGGCACATTCTCGGGCGGGACGCTCGAGTCGGCACTGACGGCCTTCTCGCGCCCGCGCCAGAACATGCGAGCGGCGTCCGAGCGCAAGCGCCACGAGCCCGGGGGCGACGGCCGCCGCGTCCACGGCATCCGCGCGAAGCCCCGTCACGAGGATGCCGTCGACGCCTGGGTGCTGCCGATGCCGACGATCGACCCTCAGATCGTGCTGCGCTCGGCGCGCGCGCTCGAGCGCTACGGGCCGGACTTCTCCTACGGCCATTACGTCGCGATCAAGCGTCTGGCGGTCGCGGCGGGACTCGCCGGCGGGGTCGCCGTGCTGTTCGCGCTTGCTCAGGTTCCTCCGGCACGGCGCTTCCTGCAGGGTCGCAAGCCCGCGGGGCAGGGACCGAGCGAGGCCCGGCGCGCGAAGGGGTGGTTCTCGGTGCGCTTCGTCGGGCAGGGCGGAGGCGAGCGGGTCGTCTGCGAGGTCAGCGGCGGGGACCCCGGCTACGGCGAGACGGCGAAGATGCTCGCCGAGTCGGCGCTGTGCCTGGCGGGCGACGAACTGCCCGAGAGCGCCGGCCAGGTGACCACGGCGCAGGCGATGGGTGCCGCGCTGACCGAGCGCCTGCGGGCCGCGGGGATGCGCTTCGAGCGCCTGCCCGCCGGCGCCGCCTAGACGCCCGCGCCCGTCAACTGGGCCGAGCGCTGGGCAGCGGCAACGCGCTGGTCTCCGACAAGGTCAAGTTCGCGCTCGACATCTCGGCCGTCAAGCAGGGCTAGCGAGTCCAAGCGGAGGCCGAGGCCCCGAGGCCCCGGCCTCGTCGCCGGTCAGCGTCCCCACTCACCCGGCCCCACGAAGCCGAATCGCTCCCCGGCCGCCCAGCGCCCGGGCTGGTTGCCGTACGCGGGGATCCCGCCCGCGTCCTTGAGCATCCGCGCCATGTGGAGCTGGTTCCAGGTGGCGAAGGTCGTGTTCTGGTTGGTGAAGTCGTTGTCGAAGCCGATCGCGTCGTCGCCGTAGCTCGGCCCCGGCCCGGCCTCGCCGATCCAGCCCGCGTCGGCGTCCGGCGGGATCGTGAAGCCGACATGCTGGAGGCTGTAGAGCACGTTCATCGAGCAGTGCTTGATCCCGTCCTCGTTCCCGGTGATCAGGCAGCCGCCGACGCGCCCGTAGAAGACGCCCTGGCCCTGCTCGTTGACATCGCCGGACTGCGCGTAGAGGCGCTCGATCACGCGCTTCATCACCGAGCTGTTGTCGCCGAGCCAGATCGGGCCGGCGAGCACGAGGATCTGGGCGTCGAGGATCCGCCGGTGGATCTGCGGCCACTCGTCGCTGTCGAAGCCGTGCTCGGTCATGTCGGGATAGATGCCGGTGGCGATGTCGTGATCGATCGCGCGCAGCACCTCGACCTGCACGCTCTGATCCTCCATGATCCGCCGGCTCACCCCGATCAGCGTCTCGGTGTGGCTCGGCTCGGGCGAGCGGGTCAGCGTGCAGTTGACGAAGACCGCACGGAGGTCGCTGTAATCGGCGGTCTCGCCGGCGCTCATGCCGCTCCTTCGGTCGGACGCGGGTGGCCGGCGTGGCCCGCGGGAGCGCTCAAGGCTGGAGGTAGGCCATCGGGTCGGTCGGCGTCCCGTCGACCCACGTCTCGAAGTGGAGGTGGTCGCCGAAGCAGTGCCCGGTGCAGCCGACCAGGCCGATCGGCTGGCCCTGCGCCACGACCGCGCCGCGCTGAGTCAGGTAGCGGGAGAGGTGGGCGTAGCAGCTGTTGAGGGTGTCGGTGTGCTGCACGCAGACGTAGTTGCCGTAGCCGCCGGTCGGCCCCGCGATCACGACCTCGCCGTCGGCGGCCGCGCGGATCACGGTGCCGGCGGGCGAGGCGATGTCGATGCCCGCGTGCAGGCGCCCCCAGCGCTGGCCGAAGGGCGAGACCACCGCGCCGTTGAGCGGCCAGGCCATCCCGCTCTCGCCGAGGCGCAGCGGGCCGTCGAAGCCCGCGCCCGCGCGTGAGAGCGTGCGCGCGACGCGCGCACGCTCGGCCTCGAGTCGCTTGAGGTGATCGAGGTCGCGCTTGATGCGTGCGTTCTCCGCGAGGATCTCCTGCGGGAGCTCCTCGCCCGCCGGACCAGGGCTCGCGCCGCTGGCGGGCGGGATCTCCTGCGTGCTCGCGCGCGGAAAAGGCTGCGGATCCGCGTCGCCCGCGTCTGCGATCGGGACGTCGGTCCCGAGCCGTGGCTCGGGCTCGACTTCTGCCGTGGCGCTGCCTGCGGCCTGCTCCCGGGCGCCGGAGCGATCGGGCCGGGAGGTCATCCCGATTGCGACGAGCGCGGCGACGGCGACCAGCGCGATCGTGAAGCGCACGCGCAGGCCCGCGCGGCGGCGATCGCTGGATTCACGCTGGCCCCGCACGGCGCAGCGATCCTAGTGGTCGTGGCGCATCGGCCGCGCGGATGTGGCGCTGGTGGCCGAGCGGGTACATGTGCGCTCCCGCTCGGGGTCCTCTCCTCTACGACAAGAAAAGTGCCTGTGAGGCAAGGGCCTTGTCTGTGAGACACATTTCTTGTCGTAGTGCATAGAGCCTCGAGAGCGCCACGCGAGTACGACCGTGCGTCGGCGCCATAACGATCGCATGCGCCCTCCGCTTGACTTCAACGCGCTTGAAGGATGCATCATCCTGCGGAAGCAGTTCCGAGACCGAGGAGCACCCATGCAGCCGACTGCTCGCGCTACCTCGTCGTTGCGCCCTCGCCGTGGATCGGCCCGGCCGTGGCCTCGAGGCTCTCGCCGCCACGGCGGGAGCGCGTGGCGATCACCTCGGCGAGGATGGAGATGGCGGTCTCGGCCGGGGTGCGGGCGCCGATGTCGATTCCGCAGGGCGCGTGGATGCGCTCGATGTCCTGCGCGCCGACCCCGGCCTGCCTCAGTCGCTGCACGCGCTCGGCCTGGGTGCGCCTGCTGCCCAGCGCTCCGATGTAGCCGGCGCCGGTCTTCAGCGCGGCCGTGAGCGCCGGCTCGTCGAACTTGCGGTCGTGGGTGAAGACCAGCACCGCGTCGCGCGGACCGAGCGCTCGCCCGGCAAGGTGGCGATCGGGCCAGTCGACCACGACCTCGGCCGAGCGCGAGAAGCGCGGGCTCGCCGCGAACGGCTCGCGCGCGTCGCAGATCGTCACCCGGTAGCCGATCTCGCCGGCCAGCTTCGCCATCTCCGCCGAGAAGTCGATCGCCCCGAAGATCACCAGCTCGGGTTGGGTCGAGAACGCCTGGACGTAGACCGAGAGGTCGGAGCCCATGACCTCGCCGCCGGCCCCGTAACGGCGGATGCGCGAGACGCCCTCGTCGAGCAGCCCGCGTGCGTCGCGCTCGACCGAGTGGTCGAGCAGGTCGCTGACTCCGAGGCCGCCGGCGACCCCATCTTCCAGCACCGCGAGCGTGGCGCCCGCGCGATCGCCGTCGAGCAGCGTCGCGAGGGCCGCCGGCCTGTCCTCGGCGATCGCCGCGGCGACCCGCTCGAGCGCCTCGCGGTCCTCGGCGGACGGCTCGTGCACGAAGACGCGGACCGTCCCGCCACACATCAGCCCGACGTCGGCCGCCTGCTCGTCCGACACGCCGTAGGTGACGACCTTCGCGGGCTCGCCGGCCAGGATCCGTTGCGCCTCTTCGTAGAGGGCGCCCTCGACGCACCCGCCTGTGACCGAGCCCTCGATGCTGCCCCGATCGTCGACGAGCATCTGGGCCCCGGGGTCCAGCGGCGCCGAGCCGATCCGTTCGATCAGCGTCGCGACGACGACTGCCCTGCCCTCGCGCAGCCACTCGGCCGCGATGCTCTGTTGACTTGGCAAGGTGCTCATCGGCGCTCCTCCGGTGCACCGCCTCAGGGCCGCACGAGCGCCTTGATCGTCTCGCGGTCGTTCATCGCGCGGTAGCCCTCGGGCACCGCGTCGAGCCCGATCACGCTGTCGAAGACCCTGCCGGGCTCGACGCGCCCCTCGAGCACGTCGGGCAGCAGCTCGGGGATGTAGGCGCGTGCGGGCGCGACGCCGCCGCGCACTGCGATGTTGCGGAAGAACATGTCGTTCGCGCGCGGGAGCTTGCCCTCCTGGGGCACGCCCACACGCCCGACCGTGCCGCCGGCGCGCGCGATGCTCGCCGCGGTCGCGAACGAGTCGGCGGTGCCGACGCACTCGAGCACGCAGTGGGCGCCGTCACCGGTCAGCTCGCGCACCTTCTCCGTCGCCTCCTCGCCGCGCTCGGGTACGACGTCGGTCGCGCCGAGCTCCCGCGCGATCGCGGTGCGGTCCTCGTGGCGGCCGAGGATGATGATCCGCTCGGCGCCGAGGCGCTTGGCGGCGAGCACGCCGCAGAGCCCGACCGCACCGTCGCCGACCACCGCGGCCGTGACCCCTGGCCGCACCTCGGCCGCGCGGGCGGCGTGGTGGCCGGTGGCGAAGACGTCGGACAGCGTCAGCAGCGAGGGCATCAACGCGGGGTCGGGCTCGGCGCCGACCTTGACCAGCGTGCCGTCGGCCCACGGCACGCGCACGGCCTCGGCCTGGGCGCCGTTGTCCTCGCTGCCCCACACGCCGCCGTGACGGCACGAAGTGCGCAGGCCCGCCCGGCAGAAGTCGCAACTGCCATCGGACCACACGAACGGGGCGATCACGAGCTCGCCCGCGGCGACGGTGGTCACCTCCGCGCCGACGGCCTCGACGACGCCGACGAATTCGTGACCCATCCGCGTGCCGCCGTCGGTGGCCTCCATCTGCTTGTAGGGCCACAGGTCGCTGCCGCAGATGCAGGACTGGGTGATCCGCACGAGCGCGTCGGTGGGGTCCGACAGCGCGGCGTCGGGGACATCCTCCACTCGCACGTCGCCCGCCTCGTACATGACCGTCGCCTTCATGCTGCCCCCTCGGATCGGTGGCGAACGCTCGGCGCCGCGCGCGAGCCGGCGGCTGAGTCTAGGGCGGCTGCTGCGGAGCCCGCCCGGGGCTAGGCTGCGCGGATGCCCACCTGGGACGATGTCCTCGCGATCGGGAACCGCCTCCCCGGCGTCGAGGTCGGGGCCTCCTACGGCACGCCCTCGCTGCGCATACGCAGGAAGTTCATGTGCCGCCTGCGTACCGGGCCCGACGCGCTCGTGCTGCGCGTGACCGACCTCGGCGAGCGCGAGGCGCTGCTGCAGGGCCAGCCCGAGACGTTCTTCTCGACCCCGCACTACGACGGCCACCCCTACGTTCTGGTGCACCTCGAGTCGGTCGATCCGGACGAGCTCGCGGAGCTGATCGAGGAGGCGTGGCGCCTGGGCGCGCCGAAGAAGCTGATCGCCGAGTACGAGTCGGCTCAGCGCTGAGCGCAGCCGGAGGCGCCGCAGACTATACGATTATGCGTATAAACCAATATGCTCGTGGGCTGTGCTCTTCTCCACCCGTCCTACCACCAAGGCGCTCGCGCGCGACCTCGCCGAGCTCGACGAGTTGCGCGATCGCCTGGGCGAGCAGGCCGGCATCGCCGGCCCGTGGCTCGGCAGCCTGCGCCGGCGGTGGCGCGCCTCGTCGGCAGAGAGCTCGATCGAGATCGAGGGCTTCCACGTCCCCGGAGAAGAGACGCTGGCGGTCGCCGGCGGCGAGGAGCCGCCGGACCCCCACGACGACGACCGCATGGCGCTGTCGTGCTACGCCCGCGCGATGGACCACGTCGGCGTCATGTCCCGCGACCCCTACTTCCGGTGGGTCGATCGCGTCATTCTCGACCTGCACTTCGACGCCTGCTCCTTCCAGAGGGACAGCGAGCCTGGCCAGTACCGGCGGCGCGGCGTCGAGGTGAGCAGCCCGCGCGGGGGGCCGCCCGCGTATGTCGGACCGCCCCATGAAGGAGTGCCAGAGCTCATGAACGAGGTCGTCGAATGGCTCGATCACGGCGACCGCGACGCCCACGCCGCCGTCCGTGCCGCGATGGCGCACCTCAACGTCGTCTCCGTGCATCCGTTTCGCGACGGAAACGGCCGGATCGCGCGCATCGTCCAGTCGCTCCTGCTTGCCCGCGAAGGCCCGCTCGCACCGGAGTTCGTCTCGATCGAGGAGTATCTCGGCCGCAACACCGGCGCGTACTACGCGACCCTCCAGCAAGTTCAGGGCGGCTCCTACCGGCCGCAGCGCGACGCCGCCCCCTGGGTGCGGCTCTGCGTCCAGGCCCACGTCGAGCAGGCTCACCGCCGGCTCGAGCAGCTGGCCGAGGCCGCGACCCGCTGGTCCCTGCTCGAGGAGATCGTCGAGCGCCGCAACTGGCCCGACCGCCTCGTCATCGCCCTCGAGCAGAGCCTCTTTCAGGGCGTCGACCGCGCCTCGTACGCCGCGGAGGCCGACGTATCGGCCCCCACGGCGAGCAACGACTTCAGGCGACTCGTCGACGCGGCTCTGATCGACCAGCGGGGCAAGGGCCGCACCACACGCTACGTCGCGAGCGAGACCCTGCGCAACGACCTCCGCCGCCGGCCCGGCGAGGGCCCCGTGACGAGCCTCAGGGCTCGAAGACGAGCGCCGCCCTAGCTCTGTGGCGCCTCGCGGATCGCCCGGTCCATCTCCGCGCCGGGGCTGTCGATCACCGGTCCGTGGCCGGTGGCGAGGCGCCCCGGCTCGAGCGCGCGTAGCTTGCGCGCGGTCTCGAAGGCAGTCGGCTTGTGCCACGTGCCCAGCAGCGCCGGGAAGGGAAAGCGGCGCACCGGCTGGGTCGTTACGAACAGCCCGCCGAGCGCGAGGTAGGCGTCGCCGCAGATCAGCGTGCGATCGCGGGTGTCGAGCAGCGCGACCTGGCCGGGCGTGTGCCCGGGCGCGGCGACGACCTCGAGCGAGCCGACGCGCTCGCCCGCGGCGATCGTGCGCGTCGGCTTCGTCGTGGCCGGCGGGAGGAAGAAGCCCGCGAACAGGCGCCCGGAGGGCTCGCCCGGCTGGGGGCTGCGATCGCCGTTGAGCAGCAGCGCGTCGCGCGCGCTGACCAGCACCTCGGCGTCGGGCGCCTTGGCGTGCAGCGCGTCGAGCGAGCCGTAGTGGTCGCTGTGGGCGTGGGTGATGACGATACGGCGGATCGGGCTGCGAAGCTCGCTCGCCGCGGCGAGGATGGCCTTCGCCGAGCCGGCGAGCGAGGTGTCGATCACCGTCAGCCCGTCCTCCTCGCGTACGAGGTAGGCGTTGCTGACCTTGAGGCGGCTCAGCTGGACGAGGTGATCGCCGTGGTGGATCGATTGCATCGCGGCGCGCTACCCGCGGGGGCGCGACGACAAACGACGGGCGCCGCACGGTCGAGCGCAGCGAGCTGGATTGCGTGTCATGCGGTGGCCGCCGCCCTGCAGCTCAGGCATCCGCCGGAAGAAGCCGAAACGGCTCGTCGCGGGCCGCGAGAGCGCGGAAGTGCCGGTGGTCGAGCGTCAGAACGTCGCGTGTGTGCGTGCGCTCGGCGAGTACTGCGATCGATGCATCGGCGAGGCTGATGCCGAGGTCGCCGTGGCGCTCGATGATCGCCCGGGCGCGGTGAACCTCGGCGGCGGAGAACGGCTGCAGCTGATACGCGCCCCGTTCGACCTCGGCCAAGAGGGCGAGGCGGGCGGCTTCGCCGACGCGGCGGCCGACCAGGTAGTCGAGCTCAGCGAGCACGAAGGGCGAGAGCAGCAGCGGTGGCTCGGCCGCGGCGAGGCTGGCCGCCGCCTCGGCATGCAGGCGCTGGGCCCGGTCGAGCGCAGCGAGCAGTCCGCTCGTGTCGAGCAGGATCACTCGCCGAAGCCGGCCGCGAGCTCGGCCTCGACGCGCTCGGAGAGCGCCGAATCGCCGCTGTCGAACAGCGGCAGGCGCGGCCGGGGGTGCGCCTGGTCGGCGGTCGCGGCGGCGACGGCGCTGCGGATGATATCGGCTTCGCTCGTGCCCCGCCGCTCGGCGGCGCGCTCCACCGCGATCTTCAGATCGTCGGGCAGGTAAACCGTCGTGCGACGCATGCCATACATGATGACATACGTTCGCGCGGAAGCGCCCCGCTGAGCGCGATCGGCCCTCGCGCGCGATGATGCGGCCATGGACTACACGGTGGAGCTCGACGGCAGCGCCGGCCGCGACCAGGAGCAGGAGTCGCTGGTCGTGCGCTTCGAGGACGGGCGCGAGGAGCGCATGCGCCTGCACGAGTACGACCGCGTCTACGCGATCCCGGGCCTCTACGAGGAGGTCGTGCAGAACCGGCTCGAGTGCCTCTCCCCGGACACGCTCGCCGACGCGATCGTGGGGGCCGCCCAGCGCGACGGCGTCGCGCCCGCGGACCTTCGGGTCTTCGACCTCGCCGCCGGCAACGGCGTCACCGGTGAGCGGCTCGCCGCGCGCGGGGTGACCGAGCTCGTCGGCTCGGACAACGTTCCCGAGGCCCGCGACGCCGCGCTGCGCGATCGGCCGGAGCTCTACTCGGACTACGTGGTCGGCGACATCGACGACGCGGAGTCCGGGCTCGCGGATCTCGTGCGCTCGCATGAGCTCAACGGCCTGGTGTGCGCCGGGGCGCTAGGGCTCGGCCACATCACCGCGGCGAGCTTCGCGCGGCTGTGGGAGCACTTCCCGGCTGGATCGTGGTTCACCGCCAGCCTCCACGAGTCGCTCGCCGAGCCGGGCGGCAGCGACTTCGGCGACTACCTCGCCGAGCTCGACGCGGGCGACGAGGCCGAGGTGCTCACGCCCGAGCGCTTCCGCCACCGGCTGCTGATGAACGGCGACGCCGTGCACTACGTCGCGGTCGCCGTGCGCAAGCTTGGCTAGCGCTGAAGAACCCGGGCTCGTACGTCACGGCGCGGGCGTGCGCCTGACCAGCAGGTAGGAGAGCCACAGCCCCAGCGCGAAGACCGGCAGCCCCATCGCGGTGCGGGCGATCCCGAGCGCGACGACGGCCCCGGCGAGGTAGAGCGGCAGCTGGACCAGCAGCCTTGTGGCGAAGAGGCCGGCCCACAGCGCCGTCGCCCGGTTGAAGGCGCGCATACGCAGCGGGTCCTCGCGCCAGCGGGTGGCCTGGCTGCCGTCGAGCTGGGTGACGATGTAGCCGACGAGCGGCCGCCGCACGAGGATCGAGACGACGAACGCCGACCCGTAGCCCGCGTTGGCGATCAGGCCGGGGAGGAAGAAGTCCTCCGCGCGCCCGCTGCGGGTGGCGACGAAGCCCGCGACGGCGACGCCGACCAGACCTGCGATCGCGTGCCGGGGCGACTGGCGGCGCGCCAGGCGTGCGACGGCGAGCACGAGCGCGAGGCCGACGGCGACGCCCGCGGAGATGTTCGTGTCCGAGCCCGAGAGCGTGTAGGCGACCACGAACGCGAGTGCCGGAGCGACGTTCTCGGCCATGCCGAGCGGTCCGCCGACGGCTTCGACGAGGTTGGGCGGGCCCTGCCGCTGCGTGTCCTCGTGTGCCGCCAGGGGACTGATGATGACGACCGCCGCGACGGCCCGACCGCTTCAGCTCGCGGTCGTCGGCACCGGGGTCGCTGGCAAAGCGAGCGCAGCGCGCGGTTGAGGCGCGAAGGGCTCCTAGTTCGAGGGCGCCGCGCGGGACGACGATCCCGGGATCGTCGCGGGGCTGGTCGCCGAAGGGCAGCAGGTGTTCGGCGTCCGCGTGCTCTCCTCCACCCTGGAGGACACCTACCTCGAGGCGGTCGGCGGCGGATGACCGGGGTCCGGGTGATCGTGCGCTACACCGTGCAGGAGAGCCTGAGGCGCCGGGTGTTCCTCGTCGTGCTGGTCCTCACCGTGCTGTTCCTGGCGCTCTACGCCTATGGCGCCTGGCTGGCCTTCGACGCCATCGCGGGGTCTGCGGCAGGCGCAGACCTGGTCGAGTCGAGGGTGCTCGCGGGCTCGACCATCTTCGGGCTCGCGATGTTCTCGATCCTCTTCCTCGGGGTCGTCCTGGCGGTGTTTCTCATCCTCGGCTCCGTGCGTGGAGATGCCGAGCGCGGGCTGCTGCAGCCGCTGGTGGTGAGGCCGCTCGGGCGCACCCAGCTCCTGCTGGACCGTCTCGCCGCGGCCGCCGCGGTGTGCGCTGGCTACGTGCTCGCGGTCTACCTCCTGGCGCTGCTCATCACCGGCGTGGTCGGCGGATGGTGGCCCGATCGCGTGCTGGGTCCCGGCCTGGCGCTTGCCGCCGCGGTGTGCGTGATCGCCGCGCTCACTCTGCTCGGGTCGGTGTACCTGTCCGCCACCGCCAACGGGATCGCGCTGTTCATGGTCTTCGGTGCGGGCCTGGCCGTCGGGCTGCTCGGTCAGATCGGCGAGGCGCTCGGCTCGGGCAGCCTCGAGCGGATCGCAGAGGTGGCCAGCTGGGTCCTGCCGTTCGAGGCCCTGTACCAGTCGGGGCTCGACGGCCTGACCGCGGACGCGACCGGGTTCACCGGCGTCGCCGTGCAGCTCGGTCCGGTCGGCGGAGCCGAGGAGGCGCGTCCCTCAGGAGATAGTCAACGAATTGCGGGTGATCCTTGGTTGTGGTCTCACCGATGAGGCGAACGCGACCCTTCTTGTACGGAAACTCTCGCGTGATCAACGCCTCTTCCCAGTCGGCGTCCTTCAGCTTGGGATCGATCAGCTTCGCCCGCGTGTCTGCCTCTGACATCGGCATGGGCCGATCCTTTCAGGTGTCGGACGCCTCGGCCGCGGTGCGTGGCCCACGCGGGGGCTGTTGCAGGCACGTTCTTCGCGGTCTCCGACGACCAATCGAACGCCTCGCTGTCTAACCCCGATCGTGCATGAACCGGCGTGAGGTGAGCGTTTTGGCCGTGTGGGGCGGCGTTGAGGTGGGAGCAGTCGGGGGTGGGGCCAGTTGAGGCCGTCATCCCTGGAGGGCGCCGCTGAGGGTCATCTTCGTCATCGCGGAGACGTCTATGGTGACGACCGGATGGTCCGGGTCGTCGCTGTGGACGACGAGGTGACGGGTGCACGCCGACCCGCCGGTCGCGGTGTACTGGAGCACGAGGTCGAGCGACGCGCCGGGGTGCAGCGTCGCGGGGAACGGGTTGCGGACGAGCTTCAGCGTGTCGCACCCGGGGCAGCGGCAGCCCTCGAAGCCGACCTGCGTGATGTGCAGGTCGCAGTCGCCGACGTTGCTGAACGTCAGCCGCTGCTGGACGCGGGTGCCGAAGAGCACCTCGCCGAAGCAGGCGGAGCCGGTGACAACGAGCAGCCGCGGAACGAGCTGCTTACCGAGCGCCCCCGTGGCGCCAGCGACCAGGACCTTCACGACACGAATGCGATAGCGCGCCGAGACCTTTCATCATTTGACCCGCGCCCAGCGTCGTATCGGCGGCTCAGCGCCTTCGGGGACGGTGTAGAACGCGCGCC
>JBPCPD010000174.1:0-3466 GCA_050999535.1 Thermoleophilaceae bacterium | reverse complement strand
ACGAAGCTCTACGGACAGGTGCCCGGCGGGCAGGCAGAGCTGCTGCGGGTGCCCCAGGCCCAGTTCGGCCCGATCAAGGTGCCCGAGGGCCCGCCCGCCGACCGCTTCGTCTACCTGTCGGATGTCCTGCCGACCGCTTGGCAGGCCGTCGAGTACGCGGACATCCCCGAGGGTGGGAGCGTCCTGGTGCTCGGCCTGGGCCCGATCGGCGAGATGGCCTGCCGAATCGCGCAGCAGCGCGGCGTCGAGCACGTGATGGCGATCGACCTCGTGCCCGATCGGCTGGAGCGCGCTCGCGCGCACGGCGTGCAGGTGATCGACCTCAACGAGAGCGATGACCTGCCGGGCCTGGTTCGCTCTCACACGGACGGGCGCGGACCGGACTCGGTCATCGACGCGGTCGGCATGGAGGCCCACGGCGCCCCGGTCGGCAAGCTCGCGCACCGCCTGGCGGGCCTGCTGCCCGACGCGGCCGCCAGGAAGGTGATCGAGACCGCGGGCGTCGACCGGCTGAGCGCCCTGCACCT
This sequence comes from Thermoleophilaceae bacterium, assembly GCA_050999535.1. Taxonomy (GTDB): domain Bacteria; phylum Actinomycetota; class Thermoleophilia; order Solirubrobacterales; family Thermoleophilaceae; genus JAAYBF01. The sequence continues at coordinate 2,939 of JBPCPD010000174.1, read as the reverse complement.
GGCGATCGAGCTCGTGCAGCGCGGTGGAACGATCTCGATCTCGGGCGTCTACGGCGGCGCGGTCAGCCCGATGCCGCTGCTGCAGATGTTCGACAAGCAGATCAACATGCGCATGGGCCAGGCGAACGTCAAGCGCTGGATCGACGACCTGATGCCGTTGGTCGGCGCTGAGGACGACCCGCTCGGCCTCGATGACTTCGCGACCCACCACGTCGCGCTCGCGGAGGCGCCGCACGCCTACGAGATCTTCCAGAAGAAGCAGGACAACGCCTTCAAGGTGCTGCTGAAGCCCTAGCTGGCTGGGCCGGACGCCAGAAGGAGATCGACGACGCGTGCCGCGCGCCTGGCACTCAGCTGGGCAGGCCGCGGGGAGATCCGGCGCTCCTCGGTGCCGTCAGCCGGCGGAACCGCTGCGGGCGGCGAGACGTCTCAGGGTGTCCAGGTCGAGGCGTCCCGGCGGATCGAGCCCGTGGGGATCGTCCAGCACCGCGGCCGGGGCGTGCGGGCGCCCGAAGCCCTCGAGGATGAGGTCTGCGCCGTCGAAGTCCTGCTCGCGGGTGTAGTCGTTGACGACGACCACGCAGGCCAGACCGGCCGACTTGGCGGCCCGCAGGCCGTTGAGCGAGTCCTCCACCGCGGGAGCGGCGCAGGCGGCGAGATCCAGGCGCTTCAGGGCCAGCTGGTGGGCGCTCGGGTCGGGCTTTCGCTCCGGCGCCTCCGCGCTGGTCACGACCACCTCGCAGCGCTCGAGTCCGAACAGCCGGTCGAGCAGCGGGCCGACCCACTGCCGGCTCCCGGTCGTCGCCACCGCGAGCCGGACGCCCACACGCTCGAGCTCGTCGAGCAGCTCGCTGACGCCTGGGCGCGGCTCGATCTCGCCTCGGCTCGCCATCTCGGTGAAGATCTCGGTCTTGCGGGCATGCAGGGTCCCCGCCAGCTGCTCGCGCTCGCCCCGGGGGATGCCCTGTTCCTCGAAGTAGGCGTTGATGCGACGCTCGCCGCCGGTGACATCGAGCAGCTTGCCGTAGAGCTCGACGCCCCAGCGATCCTTGAGGTCCGCCTCCTCGAAGGCCCGGTTGAAGGCGATGCGGTGACCGTCGCGCTCGCTGTCGACCAAGGTGCCGTCGACGTCGAGCACGACCGCCTGCAGGCGGTGTCCCGCTCCCGATGCCTGCGATCCCTGCATCCTGGCCGTAGTCTCGCACCATCCCCTCGAGCTTGTCAGAAGCCGCAGGGTTTGCTCCGCGCCGCCCGGGTACACCCGCATCGAGCCCGTGCGAGCTGACGCTCCGACACCACACCCCAGGGGCGCGATCGCGTGAGCGCCTCCGGTGACATGCGGGCTGTGCGCCGCGCGATGGATGCGCTCGAGCGAGCCGAGATCCTCGACGCGCCCGCCGCGGCGATCGCGGGCACGTTCCGGAGCAGGCTCGGCCCCGGGCCGCTCAAGGACGCGATCAGCGGCACATGGCTCGGCCACGCGCTGCATCCGATGCTCACCGATGTCGTCATCGGCGCCTTCGTAAGCGCCTCGCTGCTGGACCTGCTCGGCACCGACAGGGACGGCAAGGCCACGGAGCGCCTGATCGCCATCGGCGTCCTCGCCTATCCGGCGACCGCGGTCACCGGCACCAGCGATTGGGCCGACAGCGAGCTGGGCGACGCGCGCGTGCGCCGCGTCGGCCTGGCCCATGCCGCAGTCAACGCCGTCTCGCTGACGCTCTACACGTTCTCACTGATCGCCCGCCGCAGGGGAGCCCGCGGGCGCGGCAAGCTGCTCGGCCTGGCCGGAGCGACGGCGCTTGGCGCCGCCGGCTATCTCGGCGCCCACATGTCCTTTGTCCAGGGGGTCGGCGTCGACCAGACCGCCTTCGATCCCGGTCCCGACGACTGGACGCATGCCGCGGAGTCGGGCAGCGTGCCGGCTGGGCAGCTGTGCCGGGTCGTGGTCGACGAGACCCCAGTGCTGGTGCTCCGCCATCACGACGGCCTGCATGCGATCCACGATCGCTGCTCTCATCGTGGCTGCGCGCTCAGCGACGGCGAGGTCGATGGCGAGGCCGTCGTCTGTCCGTGCCACGGCTCGCGCTTCCGACTCGAGGACGGGGCGATCGAGCGCGGGCCTGCGACCGCTCCCCAGCCGGCCTACGAGACGCGCGAGAGCGGCGGCCGGATCGAGATCCGCCGCCGGTCATCCGCGCTGCGGTAGGCAGCCTGCGGTCCGGTTGGCCGTCAGTCGCCTGACGGGGCGATCTCAAGCACGCGGTAGGGCCAGACAGGCGGGTGACCACACCGGGCGCATCGTGCGCCGCCGGCCCGGCATCGTGCGGTGCGGTCAGCGCGCCCGGCAAGATTCGAACTTGCGACTTCCGCCTCCGGAGGGCGGCGCTCTATCCACTGAGCTACGGGCGCGGGTCGAGCCAGTCTAGATGCCCGGACTATGACCGAAGGCGGTCCTTCGAGCTCAGCGAGGGAAGAGCTCTGTCAACGGCAGCGCGAAGCCTGCCAGGAGCGGCGACCGGAGCTCCTCCTCGCGGGTGAGCTCCAGCGAGACGTCGAAGGCGGTCGCCCTCGGTCGCGAGCGTCGGTAGCCGGACTTCTTGGCGCCGAGGTCGTAGCGCCAGGTCGAGGGCGACCGGACCTCGACGGCGAGGTCTGGCATCGGGTAGGGGGGTCGGTCAAGGCGCGCCGGCGCCCTGCCCTCGGCGTACCAGACGATGTCGGGCTTGAAGACGTTGTGCTCGTCGATGCCGACGCGAGCGGCAGGGCCACCTTGCCGCGCCCATCCGCAGCGCGCGTCCAGTTCGCCAGCGTACGGTGCAACTCGCCTTGGACCTCCCCGTGGAGCACCGTCGGGTCATTCACGACGACCTCCCCGTCGACCAGGCTCCAGGGCCAGCCGAGCTCTGGCTCGGGCAGCGCCAGGAACTCCTCGGCTG
>JBPCPD010000088.1:0-7772 GCA_050999535.1 Thermoleophilaceae bacterium | reverse complement strand
TATTGCGCGTCGAGCCTCGACGCGATCCGGATCGCGTCTAACAACGTCCGCTGCGGACAGGGCGATGTCTACGTCGCGGCCGGCGTCGAGTTCGTCTCGTCCTTCAACGAGCGCACCGAGGCCGCCGGCGCCGTCGACTAGAACGAGCACCTCCAGGGCAACGACGAAGACCCGAACGTCTACATCCAGATGGGCGACACGGCGGTCAACGTGGCCAAGCGCTACGAGGTCAGCCGCCCCGACATGGACAAGTACGCCCAGCGCTCGCAGGAGCTCGCCGTGCAGTCGCAGGAGAGCGGCTTCTTCGACCGCGAGATCGCGCCCGTGACCCTGGCCGACGGGACCGTCGTGGCCACCGACGACGGGCCGCGCGCCTCCTCCACGCTCGAGAAGCTCTCGCAACTGCCCGAGGCCTTCGAGGGCGGCGGCGGGGTGACCGCAGGCAACTCGTGCCCACTCAACGACGGCGCGGCGGCGGCGCTGATCATGTCCGACGTCAGGGCCAAGGAGCTCGGCCTCACTCCGCGCGCGAAGATCATCACCGCCGCGACCGCGGCCAACGAGCCCGAGTACATGGGCGTCGCGCCGATCCCCGCGATCAGGAAGGTGCTCGACCGCGCCGGGATGACGATCGGCGACATCGAGACCGTCGAGCTCAACGAGGCCTTCGCGGCCCAGGTCATCCCGATCATGGCCGAGTGCGACATCCCGCTCGAGAAGATGAATCCGCACGGCGGCGCGATCGCCCTCGGGCACCCGTTCGGCATGACCGGCGTGCGCATCATGACCACGCTGCTCAACGGGCTCGAGTCCGACGACAGGACGCTCGGCATCGAGACGATGTGCGTCGCCGGCGGGCAGGGTCAGGCGATGATCGTCGAGCGGCTGCGCTAGGAGCGCAGCCCGATCTGCGAGGAGCGCAGCCCGGTCGTCGATCGGCTTCGAGCCGCACAGGAGTAGCGTCGGGCCACGGATCCGCGTCGGCTGGCGCCGATGCCACCGACCCGATACGAGGAGAACAGAATGCACGAGCCACGGCAGGGGACCGGGCTGGCGACCGCCGCCGCCATCGTCGGGGTGATCGCCCTCCTGGTGCTGATTCTCACCCTCGGGAGTTTCTTCTTCCTGGCGCTGCCGCTCGCCATCGCGGCGATCGTGATGGGCGGCGTCGCCCGCCGGCGCGTGCGCCGGGGGACGGGCGACCCGCGCGGGGCGGGGCGCGCGCGGCTCGGCTCGGTGCTCGGATGGATCACGACCGTGCTGTCCCTGCTGGTGATCGCGGCGATCGTGGTCTTTGTCGCGGTCCTCTCGAGCACCGACATCGAGAGCCTGCCCGACCAGATCCAGGATCAGATCCCCCAGGAACTGATCGACGAGACTGAGAGCCAGCTCGAGGACGGCAGCCGCCCGTGAGCGGGGCCCGGCGCGCGGGCCCTGCTAGCCGGTGCCGATGAGCAGCACGATCTTGCCGAGCTTGCCGCCGGCGGCGAAGTGGTCGTAGGCGGCCTCGACCCGATCGAGCGGGTAGGTCTCGGCGATCGGGACGTCGATCGTACCCGTCTGCAACAGCGGCAGCACCTCGCGCTCGGCGCGGCGCATGGCGAGCGCCTTCTCCTCGAGCGGGCGCGCGCGCAGGGTCGAGGCGTGGATCGCCCCGCGCCTGCCCATCAGCGCCAGCAGGTTCAGGTCGGCCTTCGGCCCCGCGCCGACGCCGATCACGACGATCCGCCCGCCGATCTCCAGCGCCTTGACGTCCTCGGCCAGGTTGGGCCCGCCGACGAGCTCGAGCACGACGTCGAACGGGCCGTGCTCGCCGAAGCCCTCCGGCTCGATCACCGTCGCCCCGAGCGCGCCGACGGCGGAGCGGTGCTCCTCGCGCCGGACGGTCGCGGTGACCGTCGCACCGGCGGCGCGGCCCAGCTGCACCGCCGCGGTGCCGACCCCACCGGCGCCGCCGTGGACGAGCAGCCACTCGCCCGGCCGCAGCCCGGCCTGCGCGAAGAGCGCGTCGTGGGCCGTGACGAAGACCTCAGCCGTACCACCCGCGTGCGGCCAGTCGAGCGCGTCCGGGATCGGCATCGCGGCGCGCTCGTGCAGCGCGCACAGCTCCGCCTGCCCACCACCGCCCGCGATCGCCATGACGCGATCGCCGACGGCGAAGCGCTCGGCGGCGGCGCCGAGCGCGACGACCTCGCCCGCCAGCTCGAGCCCCGGGATGTCGGCCGGCGAGCCCGGCGGCGCCGGGTAGGCGCCCTTGCGCTGGAGCATGTCGGCGCCGTTGATCCCGGCGGCACGGACGGCGACGAGCAGCTCGCCCCTGCCCGGCTCGGGGTCGGGATGCTCCTCGACGGCGAGGGCGCCGTCGTGGATCGTCACGGCTCGCACCTGCGGGAAGCTACCGCAGCCGCCCCGGACTCATGCGCCCGGCCGCTCGCCGAGGGGGCTCAAGGCGCCCCGCGCCGGACGGGGCCTACCGCAGCGCGCGCCAGCGGTTGCGCTTCGTATCGCAGCTCTCGAGCAGCTCGCCGGTGTCGGTCCGCCGGGAGCTGCCCAGCACGCGCCAGAAGCCCGCGGCGCCGGTCGCCCCGAAGCGGCCCGCGAGCCGCCAGCGGTAGGACTCGCGCACCACGACGGACTCGGCGTTGAGGTACTCGCGGACGAACCTGCCGCGCTTGCCGAAGCGGCCCTTGCGGATCCCGGCGGCCCTGGCGACGAGCTGGAACGGACGTCCGAGCGCACTCGCGCAGCTGACCTCGTAGGCCATCCCGACGGCTTGAACGGCGCGCCCGCCGGGGCCGACGCGCAGCAGGAAGGGCTGGCGCTGGCCGGTGGTGCCGAAGTAGGACCCGCCGCCCGCTGGGCGTGGCCTGCCGCGGGCGGGCCGGGCACTGGGGATGCGCATGCTGAACCGCACGGCGCCGGTGCCGCAGCGCGCGCGCACCGCGCCGGTCGCGGGGTCGCGCAGCAGGAACCGGCTGCGGATCACGCCCGTGGCCCCTCCCCCGCGCCCGAGGGTGGTGCGACCGGTGAGCAGGCCGGTGCGCGCGAGGCCGCCGACGCGGGGCACCTCGGGCGGTATCAGCTCGTTGAACTCGGACTCGATCACGATCTCGCCGTCCTCGGGAACCTCGATCGGCGCGATGCGGACGTTCTCCACCAGCGGCGCGCCGAAGCCCGCGCAGCGGCTGGTCAGGGTCGCGAGCTGAACCGCCGCGAGGCGCCCGCGGCCGAGACGGAGCCGGACGAACTGGCCGGTGCGGCCGATCTGACCGCCGCCGTAGAGCCCGGCACGCGCCTTGGCGGGCTGCGGACGCTCGTCGCGCTCGACCTGCGCGGCGAACGGCGCCGTCACGGCGGGCGCCGGGCGGCCGCTGGCCGCCAAGCCATGGGGACCGACCGAGAGCGCCGAGGTCACCCGCGGCGGCTGCGCCACGGCCGCGGGAACGGCGAAGCCCAGGATCACGAGGCTCACGCCAAGGGCCGCCAACGCTCTGCTGCTCGCTGTCATCGCTCTCACGGGTGGGGTGGGACGGGTCCGGGCCTCGGGGATCACCATACCCGCGTCAACGCGGCCGGCCGCCCGGTGTTGCGGTGGCGATCGCAAGGCGGCGCGCCCAGCCGCCCGCCGGCCACCCGCTTTCCATCCACCCCATGCGCGACGATCCATCGGTGGCGGGCCCCGTTGACAGCACACGCGCTGCGGGCAGCGGCCCACCCGGACTCCCCGTGCGCGTCGCGCGCTCGCTCTGGGCGCGCTGGCGGCGGCTGGCCGCTCCCGACCGCGAGCGCATCGAGCCGCTCGCGGACGCGGTCAAAGACCAGGCGCTGAGGCTGCGCGGCAGCGGCGATCCCGAGCGTGCGGGTCACGCCCTCGGCGTGGCCAGCGGGCAGCTCGCCGACGCGATGGTCGACGCCGCCGAAGCGGACCCGCAGATCAGCGAGGCCGATGTCCGTGACCTGCGCGACGAGCTGGCCCGAGAGCTCGAACGGGTAGCCGCTGCGGACATCACGGCCTACCCGGGACGGGTCGAAACGGCACCCGTGATTAAACATCGCGGCAACATGGTCTAGGCTTCGCGAGCGGCCAGCGCGCCCTGCCTGTGAACCAGCACTCCGCCCCAGATTCCGCCGGGACGAGCTCGCGCAAGGCCGCGACGCTCGAGTTCCGCTCGGCGACCAAGCGCTATCCCGGGCAGGAGGACGCGGCGGTCGACGGCCTCTCGCTCGAGGTGCCCGCGGGCGAGATCTGCGTGCTGGTCGGACCTTCCGGCTGCGGCAAGACCACCGCGATGCGGATGGTCAACCGGATGATCGACCTGACCGAGGGGGACATCCTGCTCGACGGCAAGTCGGTCACCGAGAGCAGCCCGGCCCAGCTGCGGCGCGAGATCGGCTACGCGATCCAGCAGATCGGCCTCTTCCCCCACTACTCGGTCGCCGACAACATCGCCACGGTCCCCAAGCTGCTCGGGTGGGACAGCAAGCGCATCTCCGCGCGCGTCGACGAGCTGCTCGAGCTCGTATCGCTCGACCCGCACGAGACGCGCGACCGCTACCCGTCGCAGCTCTCGGGCGGCCAGCGCCAGCGCATCGGCGTCGCGCGAGCGCTCGCCGCGGACCCGCCGTTGATGCTGATGGACGAGCCCTTCGGCGCGATCGACCCGATCAACCGCGAGCGGCTGCAGAACGAGTTCCTGCGCCTGCAGCAGGAGATTCGCAAGACGATCGTCTTCGTCACCCACGACATCGACGAGGCGATCAAGATCGGCGACAAGATCGCCGTCCTGCAGAAGGGCGGCAAGCTCGCCCAGTTCGCCACGCCCGCTGAGCTGCTGATGTACCCCAACGGCAAGTTCGTCGAGGACTTCGTCGGCGCCGACCGCGCGCTCAAGCGCCTCGCGCTGCAGCGCGTGCGCGACATCGACCTCTGGAAGGCCGCCACCGTGCGCGTCGGCGAGCCGGTCGCCGAGGCGAAGGCCAAGCTGGCGGACTCCGACATCAACATGACGCTGCTCGTCGACGACGACCAGCGCCCGGTCGGCTGGCTCGCGGACGCCGCCCTGCGGGGCGAGCGCGTCGAGAAGCGGCTGCGCTCGACGGCCGAGCCGACCGTCGAGCTCGACGACATCCTGCGCGACGCGCTCTCGGACCTGCTCGCCAGCGACAGCCGCTACGGCGCCGTCGTCGACGGCAGGGGGCACGTCGCAGGGGTGCTCTCGCTCGAGGTCATCGGCAACTTCCTGCAGGAGGCGCCGGTCGCGGCGCGCAGTGGCGCCGAGCTGGTCGAAGACCCCGCCTAGTGCTCCTGCTCGCCCAACTCCAGACGCCGGACCGCAGCGACGGCGGCTGCGTCCAGAACGACGGCTTCTGCCCGAGCTGGATCTTCGACAACTTCGACCGCTACGTCGATCCCTTCCTCCAGCACGTCGTCCTGACGGTCGTGCCCGTGGTGATCGGCTTCGCGATCTCGTTCGGGCTCGCGGTGCTCGCCCACCGCCGCCAGTGGCTGACGGGTCCGATCACGGGCGTCACCGGCTTCCTCTACACGATCCCGAGCCTCGCCTTCTTCTTCCTGCTGCAGCCAATCACCGGCCGCGGCTACACGACGGCGTTCATCGCGCTCACCTGTTACACGCTGCTGATCATCTTCCGCAACGTCACCACGGGCCTGGGCGGAGTGCCCGTCGAGGCCAAGGATGCGGCCCGGGGGATGGGCCTGACCGACCGCCAGCTGCTGTGGCGCGTGGAGCTGCCGCTGGCGATGCCTGAGATCCTCGCCGGCCTGCGGATCGCCACGACGACCACCGTCGGGCTCGCCGCGCTGGCGGTGTTCGCGGGCGCGGGTGGCCTCGGCGCCGAGCTCGACGCCGACTACCAGTTCAAGTCCAACGTCGTGGTCGCGGGCGGGCTCGCGGTGCTGCTCGCGGCGGCGCTCGACGTGATCATCCTCGCCGTCCAGCGCGCCGTGACCCCGTGGCAGCGCGCGAGGGCGACATGACCACGCTCGCGTTCCTCGGCGACTTCGGTGGCGCGGTCGAGTTCATCTTCCGGCAGCGCGATTCAGTCGGCGGGGGCGTGCAGGTCGGCGGGCTCGGCGAGATCGGCGACCTCCTGGTCGAGCATCTGCTCGTGAGCCTCGCGGCGATGGCGATCGCCTGCGCGGTCGCGATCCCGCTCGGGCTCTACCTCGGCCACGTCGGGCGCGGCGAGTTCATCGCGATCACCGTCTCCAACGTCGGCCGCGCGGTGCCCGCGCTCGCGCTGCTGGCCTTCTTCATCGCCTTCCTCGGGATCGGCTTCAAGAACGTCACGGCGGTGCTGGTCCTGCTCACCCTGCCCCCGATCCTCACCAACACCTACGTCGGGGCGCGCGGGGTGGACTCCGAGGTCGTCGACGCCGCGCGCGGGATGGGCATGAGCGGGGCGCAGATCGTGCGCCGGGTGCGCGTGCCGCTCGCGCTGCCGACGATCTTCGCCGGCGTGCGAACCTCCGCCGTGAGCGTGCTCGCCACCGCGACGATCGCCCCGCTCGCGAACGTGCAGACGCTCGGGGAACCGATCATCAACCCGCAGACCTATGGCTTCGAGGGTGGCCTGGGGGCCGCGATCGTGATCGGCGTGGTCACGATCACCGCGGATGCCGGCATCGGCTTCGCCCAGCGCGCGGTGACTCCGAAGGGGATCAAGCTGGCCCAGGGGGGCGGGCGTGGACGCATGCGCCTGTCCCTGCCCACGAGAAGAAGGGAAGCAGCAACATGACTCGCACTCTACGACTGATTCTGGCGGCCCTGGCCGCACTGGTGCTGACGCTCGGCGTGACCGCCTGCGGCAGCGACGACGACGGTGGCGGCGGCGGGGGCGGTGGTGGCAGCGAAGGCGGCTCCGCCGACCTGATCGAGTCCGATCCCGCCAACGAGGGCAAGAGCATCACGATCGGCTCGAAGAACTTCACCGAGCAGTTCATTCTCGGCGAGATCTACGGCCAGGCGCTCGAGGCCGCGGGCTTCGACGTCAAGAAGGACCTCAACCTGGGCTCCGAGCAGGTCGCCTTCCGGGCGCTGACCTCGGGCCAGGTCGACGCCTACCCCGAGTACACCGGCACCTCGCTGACGTCGTTCTTCGATGTCGACATCGCGGATGTGCCCAAGGACCCCGACGCGGCCTACGAGCTGGCCAAGAAGGAGTACGCCGCCAAGGACATCACCGCGCTTGCGCGGACCGAGTTCGAGAACACCTTCCGGCTCGCCGCGACGACCGAGGTGCAGGAGGGGAAGCTGGAGGGCGCCAAGACGATCTCAGACGTCGCGGAGCTCCCGAAGGCCGACGACCTCAAGGTCTCGGGCTTCCCGGAGTGCCGCCAGCGGACGGACTGCCTGGTCGGGATCAACAACCTCTACGACTGGAAGCCGGAGTTCGTCTCGACCGAGGCGAAGTACACGCCGCTCGACGAGGACCAGGCCGATCTCAGCTTCGTGTTCTCGACCGACGGCGAGCTCGCCCTCGACGATTACAAGATCATCGAGGACGACAAGGCGCTGTTCCCGCCCTACAACGTCTCGCTGGGCATCCGCAACGACGCACTGAAGAAGATCGGTCCCAAGGGACAGGAGGTGCTCGAGGCCGTCCAGGAGCCGCTGACGCTCGAGGCGATGCAGGAGCTCAACTCGCGCGTCGACCTCGACAAGCAGGAGCCCGAGCAGGTCGCCGGTGACTATCTCACGGAGCTCGGCTTCACCAAGTAGCCGTGGGGTTGCCGAGGGAGCGCTCACCCC
>JBPCPD010000044.1:0-4269 GCA_050999535.1 Thermoleophilaceae bacterium | reverse complement strand
GCTTGGAGGGTGTCTTGGTGGGCGGCGAGGTACTTGGCGGTGGTGGCGATGTCGGTGTGTCCGAGGCGGCGTTGCAGGACGGCGAGGGTGGCACCGGGCTGGGCGAGGTAGCGCAGCGCGTATCCGTGGCGGAGGGCATGCGGGTGCGCGACGTCGACGGGAACGAGCTCGGCGCCCGCGGCCATGTTGGCATCCACGGCGAGGCGGGCGATCAGCGTCTGCGCGGTCCGCACGGCCACCGCCCGCGGCAGCACTCGCGCTGGCCGGTGCCCGCTCAGCGCCGGGACGAGCGGCCGGGCGCGCGCCTCGAGCAGCGCGTGCAGCTCGCCGACCGCCTCGTGGACGCTGCAGGGGACTGGGACGGTGCGCCGGCGTCCGCGTTTGCCGTGGACGTGCAGCACCGGCCCCTCCGGGGTGGTGCGCAGGTCGGTCAGCTCGGCGCCGGCGAGCTCGGCCACGCGCAGGCCGCAGCCGCCGAGCAGCCGCAGGCCGGCGCGGGCCTGCGCGGCGCGCAACGGGTCCTCGGGCCACAGCGCGGCGGAGGCGCGGTCGAGAGCGCGGAGCTGCTCGACGCCGATCGCGGTCGGGGAGTGCTCGCCGGAGAGCCGCGGCCCCTGCACCGCGGCCAGGTCACGGAGCTGCTCGTGCGGAAGGCGCCCGGTCTGAGCGGCCCAGGCGGCGAAGGCGCGCACCGCGGCGAGGCGCTGGCGGATCGTCGCCCGGGAGAGGCCGGCGGTGGCCTGCTCGTCGCGCCAGGCGGCGAGGCTCGCGGGGGTGATCTCGCCGTGCGCGGTGAGCAGCCGCAGGACGGCGTGGCGGTAGGCCTTGCGGGTGGCGGGGGAGGCGAGGGTCACCGACCAGCTCTCGACCGCCGCGATCGCGGCGGCGTGCCGGGCGGCGGCGGTCTCGAGGTGCTCGTCGGGCCGCCGCGCCAGTGCGGTGCTCATCGCCGGCGCAAGAGCCGGGCCAGCGGAGGGGCGCCGTCCACGCGCTCGAGCCGCTCGAGGCGCAGCCGGGGCGCTCTGCTCGTCTGGGTGGCGCTCACGGGCCGGGCCAGATCGCCGCGCGGCGGGCGCGCAGCTCGAGGACGCGGTCGGCGAGCTCGGGGGCGAGGTGCTCGCCGGTGGCCTGCGCGAGCAGCCGCAGCTAGGCGTCGTGCAGCGCGCGCAGCTGGGCGAGCGGGCTCGGCGGCTCGAGCTCGAGACGGCCCGGCTCGAGAACCGGCGGCGCGAGGGCGAGGTGGGGGAGAGGGTCGTTCGGCACGGCGCGGGGCTCCTCGAGATCGGCGGCGCGCCGGTATGGCAGCGCGCGTCTGGATAGGTTCTCAGCCGCCCCGCGGATGGCGTGCGTATAACACCGGTGGTACGCACGGTTCAGCCCGCACGCTTCAGGCGTCGCCCGAGTGAGCGGTACGGCAGCCGCGCTGACGTTGCGCGAGCTTCATCGAGCTGGTGTCCAGACCGTCGCGCTGCAGCGCCCTCGGCGTCAATCGCAGCTCCGGAAGACTTTCTCCTCGACGAACCCGATCGAGTCGAGAATCGGCATCTGCCGCGCCACCCCGCGGTCGACGCTGATCCGGTGGCGACATGTGCCTGCGCTGGACGGCCGCCGGGGGATGCTCGAAGCCGAGCAGCAGTTCCACAAGATCATCGGCTACAAGCACCTCGCGACGCTTGCTCGCCGTCGTCGAGCAGCGTCTGCCCACCCGCACGGATGTACATCTCGCGCAGCGCTCGCAGTGCCTTGATCCCGAGGTAGTCGGCGGAGCTGCGGAGCAGCTTGAGCCGCTGTTAATCCTCGAGCGGGAAGTCATCGACGGTGGCGTCCCCCGGCTGCCCACCGAGCTTCGGATGCATGCAGTGACCGCTCCGCCTTCACCATCTCAGTGGCGACCGCGGCCAGCAGCAGCGACTCCTGCAGCCGGGGCGCCCCGAGAGGCCCTCCGGGCGCTCGTCCTCGATCTCGGCGGTGAGCCGACCGACGATCTCGACGAATACGAGTGAGTGCTATTCGGTCTCAAAGCCGGTCGCCGCCGGATCGAAGCGCAGCGTGGCGGCGTTCTCGGTGACGGTCCGCACGACAGCGTCCGGTGCGCCGTCGGGAATGTCCGCTTGGATCTCCAGCGTGACCTGGACGTTCGCGCCGACGAGCCCGTTGAGGTGGGCGACTACGGCTTCGCCAATCTCCGCCGCGTCGCGCGACAGCCGCGTCGGGTCGAGCTCGACGCTTCCGAAGAACCGGCGCAGCTCACGCGGCGGCGCGGGTGTGGCCGCCGGGTCGTTCCGCGTTGCGGCGGCGGAAGGGGCCGCCGGACCTGTGGCCGGCTCCGTCGATGTGGTGCTCGGACGCTCGAGGTCGAGTTGCGTCTCAGCGACGTCTGACCGGACGACCACTCCCACCGCGTCGCTCAATGCGAGCGCTTCGCCCGCCCGCAGGCCGGCGAAGCGTCCCGCTGCCTCGTCGACCGCGTCGGCGTAGGCGAAGCCGTCCTGCCGCCAGGTCATCAGGGCGACCCCGTCGGCGATGGCCGCGAGCAGCACCTGCACGTCCCGGAGCCGAGGAAGGTAGAGGTACTGCGAGTAGAAGCTCCACAGGTCACGCACCTCCACGCGGTCGTCGCGCCAGAGCGGGATGCGGTCGAGGTCCATCCGCAGGCGCGCGCCGGAGTACGTCGTGATGAGCGCCTCCTCGGAGCGCAGCCTGCGCGAGGCGCGGACTGCGAGCGGGTCGGAGCCTCCGGCGCGAGTCGTCTCCCACACGATCTCAGGACTCCCCGGTGTCGCCGAGGGGACAAGCAGCCACTGGTAGGCCTCGCCGATGCGCTGGTCGACGGTGTCGTTCCACTCGCGCCGGCGCGTCTCGATCTGGGCTAGCTGCACCGAGTCGAGGCGCAGGGACTCGCGGTCGCGGTGGATGCTGTTCCAGGCGAGCGCCGTCCGTGTCGCGTCGCGCAGCTCCTCGACGCGGGCGACGTCGGCGGCGAGGAACGCGAGCATGTTGCGGTGCACGCGCGGCCCGCCGGAGCGCGTCGCCAGGATCTCCGCGGCGAAGCTGCGCGCGGCCGACTCGTCGACCTTTGTCGAATGCGGGTGCTCCGGACCGAGCAGCACGAGCCGTGCCGTCGGCTCGTCCTCGACTTCGGTCGGCGCCGTCGGCGCGGCATGCAGGCGGACGAAGTCGCCCTTCTCGCTGATCGCGACCAGCCTCCGGCGGAGCTCCTCGTCGACGTGGTGATCGTCGTAGGTCGCTGCGCGGTCGGTGGCCAGGCGCGTGACCGTCTGCTGAAGCCCGTACCAGGAGCGCTGCCCGTCGGTGGAGAGGTAGAGCGCCTGGTTGGCCAGACGGCGCAGCGCGTCGCCGAAGGTGGCCGGGGCCTCGCCGGGCTGGACGCAGCCGAGCTTTACCCGGCGGTCGTCGATGCCGCGGTTGGTGGCGTCGATCACCGGCGCCGAGCCGAGGAAGATCGTCCGGGCCACGCGACGCGTGGCCGAGTACCGCCCGAAGGCGGGGTTCTCGTTGTCGATGCGCAGCGGGAGGGCGTTCTCTCCGTCGACGTCGGTGGCGATGACGGGTGTCCAGCCCTCGTCGAGGTAGTTCGTGAGCTCGGCCACGACGGGTGATGCGTCGATCGGCAACGTGCCTGGCATGACGAGCAGGCTGCGGTCGTCGCGGCGCCACAGCTCATAGACGACTGAGGCCATCAGCCGCAGCACGCCCCGCGTTCGCTGGAACCGCTCAAGCGTCGACCACTCGCCGTAGAGCCGGTCGAAGAGCTCAGGGTGGATCGGGTAGCTTGCGAGGATCCGCCGCTCGTAGTCGGCCTCGGCGCACTCCGCGGGGAACTCGCCGCGCTGGGCGCGATAGAGCTCTGCGAAGCGGTGCGCGACGGCGTCCCGCTCGCGGGCGAGATCGGGTGGGATCGGCTCGAAGAGCCGGCGGCGGACGATCTCGAAGCCCTCGTCCGCGGTCGCGGGCTTCCACGACGCCTCCATCCGCCCGACCACGTTGACCAGCCGCGTGAGGGAGAAGCGGCCGCACTCGCCGCCAAACTCGATGTCCGAAGCGGGGATCGAGACGACGAGCATCGCGCCGGGCACCGCCCGCGCGGCGTCCGTCAACGCTTGTGCGAAGGAGAAGTGCGCGTCGAAGGAGCCGGCCGGCAGCCCCTCTACGCCGTAGAGCTGTCGCGCGTAGGCGATCCACTCGTCGATGAGCACCAGGCACGGTGTGTGGGCCTTGAACAGGTCGACGAGCGCGTCACCCGGGTTC
>JBPCPD010000193.1:0-9439 GCA_050999535.1 Thermoleophilaceae bacterium | reverse complement strand
GGTCCGGCTCGGGGAAGTAGCGGTAGTCGTGGGCCTCCTCCTTGGAGCGCAGCGGGCTCAGGGCGCCGGTGCGGGGATCGAAGTGCAACGTCTCCTGGTTCACCGTTCCGCCCTCGCGCAGCAGCTCCTCCTGACGCGCGATCTCGGCGTTCACGCCGCGCTCGAGGAAGCGGAACGAGTTCATGTTCTTGAGCTCGGTCTTGGTGCCGAGCGTGAGGTCGCCGACCGGGCGCAGCGACACGTTGGCGTCGCAGCGCAGCGAGCCCTCCTCCATGTTGACGTCGGAGACGCCGAGGCTGCGCAACGTCGCGCGCAACAGCCGCAGCCACTCGGCGGCCTGGGCGGCCGTGCGCACGTCGGGCTCGGTGACGATCTCGACCAGCGGCGTCCCGCCGCGGTTGAAGTCAACCGCGCTCGCCTCGGCCGAGTGGATGCGCCCCGAGGAGCCGGCGTGCACGAGCTTGGCGGCGTCCTCCTCGAGGTGTACGCGGTGGATGCGCACCTCCCCGAGCCGCCCCGCGCGCGCCAGCGGCACGTCGTACTGGGACACCTGGTAGCCCTTGGGCAGGTCGGGATAGAAGTAGTTCTTGCGATGGAACAGCGAGCGCGGCGCGGGCTCGCACTCGAGCGCCATGCCGATCATCAGCCCGAAGTGCACCGCCTGCGCGTTGACGACCGGCAGCGTCCCCGGCAGCCCGAGGCAGACTGGGCACGTGCGCGTGTTCGCCGGCTCGCCGAACGACAGCGCGCAGGAGCAGAACATCTTCGTCCGCGTCGCCAGCTGGACGTGGATCTCCAGCCCGATCACGGGCTCCCAGGCACTCATCGTCGTGGTCACCTCCGCGGGGCCTCCGGCCCCGCGTCCTGAGACGGACGCCCGGCATCCAGCCGGTCGTGAACGGTCCGACTTCGCCGGACCTCCTCGAAGCCGACCGCCTGCTCGAGCGCGTGCGCGGCTGAGAGGATGCGGTTCTCGCTGAACGCCGGGCCGATCAGCTGCACCCCGACCGGCAGCCCCTCCGAGCGCCCGCCGGGCAGCGAGATCGCAGGCAGGCCCGCGAGCGAGGTCGGCACCGTGTAGCTGTCGGCCAGGTACATCGACAGCGGGTCGGAGGTGCGCTCGCCGAGCGGAAAGGCGACCGTCGGCGAGGTTGGGGTCAACAGCAGGTCGACCGCCTCGAAGGCGGCGCGGTAGTCCTCGACGACCTTGGTCCGCACGCGCTGGGCGCGACCGTAGTAGGCGTCGTAGTAGCCCGACGAGAGCGCGAAGGTGCCGAGCATGATGCGGCGCTTGACCTCGTCTCCGAAGCCGTCGTGGCGGGTCCCTTCGTACATCGAGCTCAGATCGGCGTCGCCGCCGCGCAGGCCGTAGCGCACGCCGTCATAGCGAGCGAGGTTCGTGCTCGCCTCCGCCGGCGCCAGCAGGTAGTAGGCCGAGAGCGCGTACTCGGCGTGCGGCAGGTCGACCTCGACGGTCGAGCCCCCGAGTTCCTCGACCAGGCCCGCCACCGTCCGGCAGACGGCCGCCACGCCCGGCTGCAGGCCCTCCTCGCCGAGGCCCCACACCCCGACGCGCAGGCCGTCGAGGCGCTCGGCGCGGGGCAGCTGAATCGGCTCGTCGAGCCCCAGCGAGGTCGAGTCACGCGGGTCGGCGCCGACCATCGCCCCCAGCAGCAGCGCCGCGTCGGTGACGTCGCGGGTGATCGGCCCCGCCTGGTCGAGCGAGGAGGCGAAGGCGATCATCCCGTAACGCGAGACCGCGCCGTAGGTGGGCTTGAAGCCGACCAGTCCGCAGAACCCCGCTGGTTGGCGGATCGGCCCGCCGGTGTCGGTGCCGATCGCCCACGGCGCGAGCCCGCCGGCGACGGCGGCCGCCGACCCGCCCGATGAGCCCCCGGGCACGCGCGAGCGGTCGAGCGGGTTGAGCACCGGCCCGAAGGCCGAGTTCTCGTTCGAAGAACCCATCGCGAACTCGTCCATGTTCGTCTTGCCGAGCAGCGGCGCGCCGGCGTCGAGCAGGCGCTGCACGGCGTTGGCGGTGTAGGGCGGGCGGTAGCCCGCGAGGATCCGCGAGGCCGCCGCGCCGGGCACGCCCTCGACGCAGAAGAGGTCCTTGATCGCGACCGGGACGCCGCCGAGGGGTCCCTGCGCCGTCTCGGCGGGCGGGTCTTCGGCGACCCACAGGTAGGCGTTGAGCTCGTCGCCCGCGGCGCGGGTGCGCCAGGCCTCGAACAGCTCGGCGGCCGAGAGCTCGCCGTCGCGCACGCGGGCGGCTGCGGCGGCGGCGCTCAGCTCGGTCGGATCGGCGCTCATGCGCCGGGGCTCGGCACCGTGAAGCCCTGGCCATCGGTGTCGGGCGCCTGCTCGAGCGCACGCTCGCGCGGGAGGCTCTCGTGCGGCTCGTCCGCACGCAGGACGTTCTCGAGCGGCACGACGTGGGAGGTCGACTCGACGCCGTCGAGGTCGAGCTCGCCGATCCGCTCGACGTGGTCGAGCACCTGCGACAGCTCGCCGGTCATGCGCTCAACCTCCTCGTCGGAGAGCCGCAGCCGCGCGAGCCGGGCGACGTGCAGGACGTGGTCGCGATCGATCATCGACGGGCGATTGTAGGTGCGCGCCGCGCGCGGCGAGTGGCGCTCAGCGCCACGGGCTGCCCTCCTGCTCAGCGCGCATCGCCACCCGCGCGGCGAGGCGGGCGAAGCTCATCGTCAGGCGCGCGGCGGCGCCGGCAGGCGCTCGACCTCGGGCCGCGCGGCGATCGGCACCCCGGTCGCGTCCGTCGGCCGCGCCGGATCGCTGAGGCGCTCGTCGCGCATCGCCAGGGTCGCGCCGACCGGGACTCCGATCGCCGCCAGCAGCCCGAGCCACGCGGCGGGCTCGCGACCCGCGTCGATGACCGAACTGGCGGAGTCGACGTCGCCCGGGAGGTTGAGCACGCGCACGACCGCGACGAGCGCGATCACCGAGCCGACGATCGTGAGCAGCGCGTCGGCGGCGATCGGGATCGACGCCGTCCGCTGGGTCGCCGTCACCACGAGCAGGCCGACCCCGAGGATGGCGCCGATCGCCAGCAGCACGTCGATGACCGCGAAGGCCTCCCAGGCGGTGAAGGCCGTCGAGGTCTCCTCGGCGGGGGCGCGCGCGGAGTGGTTGACGCGGGTCTGCTCGTACCAGGGCAGGAACAGTGACCCGGCGAGCACGGCGCCGGAGGCGCCTGCGATCAACTCCCCGATTCGCAGCCTGCGCAGGTCCATTCCGCCAGCGTAGAGGCTCGTCGAGTGGGCGGGCCCAACCGCGGGAGCACTCATCCGGCAGCCGCGCTCGCCTGGAGGCGCGCGGCCCGGACGGTGTTCGAGAGCAGCATCGCGATCGTCGTCGGGCCCACGCCTCCGGGGACGGGCGTGATGGCGCCCGCCACCTCTGCGACCGATTCGAACTCCACGTCCCCGACGAGGCCCTTCTCGCCGCGGTTGGTGCCGACGTCGATCACCACCGCCCCCGGGCGCACCATCTCCGCCGTGATCGTGCCGGGCCGGCCGACGGCGGACACCAGCACGTCCGCCTCGCGACAGACTGCGCCGAGATCACGCGTGCGCGAGTGGCACTGGGTCACCGTGGCGTCGGCAGCGAGCAGCAGCGCGGCGAGCGGCCTGCCGACGAGCGCGGAGCGACCGAGCACCACCGCACGGGAGCCTTCGAGCTCGACGCCGGCGTGCGCGAGCAGCTCCATCACGCCGGCGGGCGTGCATGGCACGAGGCCAGGACGGCCCTGCACGAGCGCGGCTGCGCTCGCGGGGGTCAGGCCGTCGACGTCCTTGGCGGCCGGGATGCGCGCGGTCAGCGCGTCCGCTTCGAGGTGCTCGGGCAGCGGGAGCTGGAGCAGGATCCCGCTCACGCGCGGGTCAGCTCCGAGCTCGGCCATCAGCGCGTCGAGCTCGCCGGCGGACACCGTCGCGGGCAGCTCGTGATCGAACGAGTCGATGCCGACCTCGTCGCACGCCCGGTGCTTCATCCGCACGTAGACCTCCGACGCCGGGTCGTCGCCGACGAGCACCGTCGCAAGGCCGGGCTCGACCCCCTGCTCGCGCAGCTCGCGCACCTCGGCGGCGACGCGCTCGCGGACGACGGCCGCGACCTCGCGGCCGTCGATCACCCGCGCCCCGCTCACCGCCGCTTGACCTCCGCGCGCTCGATCGCCCGCGTCCCGGTCACCGCTTCTTCAGCGGCGCGAAGTCGGCCATCAGCTGGCGCTCGGAGCCGTCACGGGCGAAGCGGACGACGACGAGGCCGCCACGCGTGTCGAGCCCGGTCACGACACCCTCACCGAACTTCGCGTGCACGACGTCGTCGCCGACCACGAAGCTCGCCTGCGCCTCGGCGCCGTTCCCGCTCGGCCACGAGCCCGCAGGCGCCGGCTGCGAGCCTCCCCCGCCGTGCGCGCCGCCCCAGCCGCCGGAGCCCGCCCCGCGCCCGCTCCACGAGCTGGCGGCAGCCCGGGCCCCGGGCTGCTCGGCGGCGTCGGTCAGCTCGGCCGGGACCTCGCCGAGGAACCGGCTGGGCACGTTCCACCCGCGTCCGCCGTAGAGCGCGCGCGTGCGGGCGAGGGTGAGGTAGAGCTCGCGCCGGGCGCGCGTGATGCCGACGTAGGCGAGGCGGCGCTCCTCCTCGACATCCCCGGCCTCGATCGAGCGCGAGTGCGGGAAGATCCCGTCCTCGTTGCCGATCATGAAGACGATGTCGTACTCGAGACCCTTGGCCGTGTGCAGCGTCATCAGCGTGACGATCCCGTCGTCCTCGGAGATCGTGTCGGTGGCGGTGAACAGCGCGACCTGCTGCAGGAACTCCTCGACGGAGGGCTCGTCCGCCGACGCGTCGTACTCGCGCGCGACCCCGACCAGCTCCTCGAGGTTCTCGAGCCGGCCCTGCGCCTCGATCGTGCGCTCGGCCTCGAGCGCGGCGACGAAGCCGGTGTCGTCCAGGACCTCCTGCAGCAGGTCGCCGACGCTCGCCTCCTGCGCGCGATCGCGCAGGCGCCCCATGACGTCCATGAAGCGCCCGACCGCCTTGATCGCCGCCGCACCAAGGCTGGGGACGTCCTCGGGGACGAGGGCAACCTCGAAGATCGGCTCGCCCATCGTCGCGGCGTGCGCGGCGATGCGCCCCTGGGAGGTGTCGCCGATTCCGCGCCGCGGCGAGTTGATGATGCGGCTGAAGGAGACGACGTCGTGGGGGTTGACGAGCAGCGTGAGGTAGCCGAGCGCGTCGCGGATCTCGGCGCGCTCGTAGAAGCGCGTGCCGCCGATCACCTGATAGCCGACGCCGTAGCGCACGAGCGTGTCCTCGAGCACGCGGCTCTGGGCGTTGGCGCGGTAGAAGACCGCGACGTCGTCGCGCGAGCCGCCGGCATCGACGTGGCGCTCGATCTCACCGGCGACGAAGCGCGCCTCGGCGTGCTCATCCTCGAGCTCGCGTACGTGCACGCGGTCACCACGCGCGGCGTCGGTCCACAGGTGCTTGGGCTTCTGCGCGCGGTTGTGGGCGATCAGCGCGTTGGCCGCGTCGAGGATCGTCTGCGTCGAGCGGTAGTTCTGCTCGAGCTTGATCATCGTCGCGTCGGGGTAGTCGTGCTCGAACTCGAGCACGTTCCTGATGTCTGCGTTGCGGAACCCGTAGATGGAGTTGTGGGTCACCAACCCGTTGGCGATGAAGTTGTGGGTCGCTTCGATGTCGAGGTCGTACACCGGCTTTTCGAGCCGCACGTGTTCGACCGCCTCGACCAACTCATACGCACCGTCATCGCTGAACATCGCCATTCCCGGACGTACAGAGGACGCTCTCATGAAGGGCAAGGCGTTCATGTGGGCCTGCTTTGGGCTTCCCAGTCGCGCGATGAACCGAGCCGAGACCTCGAGCACCGACTGAATGTTCTGGACCTGGTCGACGGCAGCCGCGAAAGACGAGAAGTACGTCTCGCAGCGCCAGCCCTGCTTCCCGGGTCGAGGCGACGACACCCTGAGACCCAGACGCTCGAGCCGACGGCGAGCCGCCGCGTCGCGGCCCCCTATCGACACGGTGTGAAGCGGACCACCGATACGATCCGCGCCGGATCGGTCAGCACAGAGCGTCACGACGAGATTGCGCATACCCCCCTCGAAGCCCTGCCATGCGTGGTGGGGGTCATGCACCGACAGCCCCTGGTCCCGGAGCAGCGCCATGCCACCCGCCTCTGAATCGACGCTGCGGTAGATGCGGTCGGTGAGCCCTTGGTCATTGAGCACTCCCGGGCGCGTGGACCGCGCTCGAAACGGGACCGTCGGCAGCCCGTACTGCGCTGACAGGACCGCTTCGGCGACGCGGGCCTCGGCTTCGGTCTCGTGCGTCGACACAACCCAAGCCGCGTCAGCCTTCTCGGTCATCGCGCGAGATTGCACACCGGCGACCGACTGCCCACGCCCGTTCGTGGAGGTCTTGGTCGTGCCGACTCGGAAGCCGGTTTCGCGACGCCGCATCACGTAAGCCATGTGGAGATCGGGCGTCAGCCCGTTTCGGTAGCCCGCGAAGTGCGTGTGCTCGGCGGTGCTGACGATCTCCCGACCAGTGACTGTCTTGACACGTATGCCGTGCCGCCTTCGCTCATGATGAATTCGGCTGACCCGAGCGGGACGAAGATGGCCGGAGCCGTATGAGGAGCGCACCTCGTCTCCGACCGCCACCTCCTCGATCGGCTTCCTCGAACCGTCGGCCATCGTCACCAGCGTTCCCTCGACTAAACACTGCGCGTCGTCGCCGACCACCGCCAGGTTGCGGTGCTCGTCGGCCAGCAGGCGCAGCCAGCGGTACTGGGCGTGGTTGGTGTCCTGGTACTCGTCGACGAGCACATGGCGGAAGGCGTTGCGGTAGCGCTCCAGGACCTCGGGAAACAGCTCGAAGAGGTTCACGCAGCGAAACAGCAGGTCATCGAAGTCCATCGCGTTCATCGCGTGGATGCGCTGCTCGTCGAGCCCGTAGACGTCGGCGGCGGTCTGCTCGAAGTAGGAGCCGACCTTGAGGCGGTAGGCCTCCGCGTCGAGCAGGCTCGACTTGGCGTCGGAGATCTGGCGCTTGAGCCCGCGCGGGGGGAAGCGCTTCGTGTCGATGTCGAGTTGCTCGGCGCACTGCTTGACGAGGCGCACCGAGTCCGCCTCGTCGTAGATCGTGAAGCCGCGCGTGTAGCCGAGGCGCTCCGCATCGCTACGCAGGATGCGCGCGCAGGCGGAGTGGAAGGTCATCACCCACATCGCCCGCGCGCGGGCGCCGAACAGCGCCTCGACGCGCTCGCGCATCTCGGCGGCGGCCTTGTTGGTGAAGGTGATCGCGAGGATCTCGCTCGGCCGCGCGGCGCCGGTGCCGACGAGGTGCGCGATCCGGTGGGTCAGCGCGCGCGTCTTGCCCGAGCCTGCGCCGGCCAGGATCAGCAGCGGCCCCTCGCCGTGCAGGACCGCCTCGCGCTGGGGCTCGTTGAGCCCCTCTAGCAGGGCGTCCGGGGCGGCGGTGCTCACGCGCTCGAGGATAGAGCCGGCCCCGGCCGCTCAGAGCGGATACGGAGCGATCAGGCGGATTTCCCGCACAGTGGGGAAACGGTCACCCGCCGGAGTAGGTCAAGCGGCGCCCAGGGGGTCCGGGGGTGGGAACCCCCGGCCATCACTCGTCGAGGTCGAGCTTCCAGTCCCCGTCGACCTTCTTGAAGCTTCCGTCGTCTTTCATCTCCTTGCCGCCGACGGTGGCGGCGACTTTGGCTGTCGCGGTGTCGCCCTTGACCTTGATCTCGCTGACCTTGACGTCCTCGAGCTTGCCGATCCCCTTGAAGAACAGGTCGCTGAGATCGCCCTCACACTTCTTTCCTTTGGGGATCTCATCGATGACCACGGAGTCGCAGAACTTACCGCCGTCCTTGTCCTGCACGGCTTCGCTGAAATCGGCCGTCACGGAGCGGATCTGGTCCTCGTCCGAGTCGCCGCCGCAGGCGGAAACGCCGAGCGCGACGGCGGTCAGGAGCGTGGGAAGCAGCGCGCGGTTTCGCATCGCGCCAGCGTATTCCACGCCGGGGCTGGCAGGCTTTGCGGTGTGAGGTTGTGCGCCGAGGTCCGCCGTCACGCCGCCGAGGTCGCGACCGGCGCCCGCTGGGTGACGATCGACCTCGACGCGCTCGGACGCGTCGAGCCGGGCCCCGCCCCGGCGTTTGACCCCGAGCGTCACTTCCTCGAGGGCACGAGCGAGCAGGTCGGGCTCTACCTGCTGACCCTCGATGCGATCAACTTCGGGTCGGGCTGGTTTCCGACGCTGCGCAAGCGCCCCGGCTGCTCGGGCTACTTCACCGTCGCCTGGGCGCTCGCCGACCGCTTCCGCGGCGATGGCCCGTGGAGCGTGCAGGAGCTGCGCGAGCTGGACGCGGCCGCCCTCGCGCGTGTGCTCGGCCAGGAGCCAGATCACGAGCTGATGGGCCTCTACGCGCATGCGCTCAACGACCTCGGCGCCTTTCTCGGCGAGCGGACGGCCACCGAGGCGATCGCGGCGGCGGACGGCTCGGCCGAGCGGCTGGCGTCCCAGCTCGCCGCCGGGATGCCGTTCTTCGACGACCGCGGCTTCTACAAGCGAGCTCAGATCGTCCCGAGCGACCTCGCGCTCGCGGGCGTCGCGAAGTTCGGCGACCTCGACGCGCTGACGATCTTCGCCGACAACCTCGTTCCGCACGTGTTGCGCGTGGATGGGGTGCTGCGCTACGACCCCGGCTTGGCGGCGCGGATCGACGCCGGCGAGCTGCTCGAGCCGGGCGAGCAGGAGCGCGAGATCCGCGCCTGCGCCGTGCACGCGTGTGAGCTGATCGCGCGGCGGCTGGAGGTCGCGCCGCGCGTGCTCGACACGTGGCTTTGGAGCCGTGGCCAGGCGGCGGGCTACAAGGCGGTGCCGCGGCATCGCACGCGCAGCGTCTATTACTAGTGCCGCGTCAGGCAACGTTTGCGCGCTTGACCACCTCACGCAGCATCCGATCCTGCGCGTGCCGGTTGCGCCAGGCGATGTAGCGCCGGATCAAGAAGGCCTGGGGCTCGTGGCTCTCGTGTTCCGTGTCGTCGAGACAGAAGTGGCGCAGTGCGGTGAACAGATCGAGCCAGGCGACACCGACGGAGACCGCGAAGGCGGCCCCGCCCAACAGATGGAGACACGATGAGCACGGCCAACAGGACGGACACGCGGACGCCCGCGTCACACGCTGCTGACAGCCACGATCTGATCCGCGTGCAGGGCGCGCGCGTGAACAACCTCAAGGACATCAGCGTCGAGATCCCGAAGCGCCGGCTGACGGTGTTCACCGGCGTCTCCGGCTCGGGCAAGAGCTCGCTGGTGTTCGGCACGATCGCCGCGGAGTCGCAGCGGATGATCAACGAGACGTACAGCGCCTTCG
>JBPCPD010000192.1:0-5211 GCA_050999535.1 Thermoleophilaceae bacterium | reverse complement strand
CCTTGGCCACGCCGGCGTCATCGACGATCACGTTGTGCGACTTGAAGTCCCGGTGGATCACACCGTGGTCGTGTGCGAACCCGGCGGCGCGCAGGATCTGCACGCCGAGATCGATCGCGCGCAGCTGATCGAGCGGCGCCTCCTGCTCGACGACGCCCTTGAGCGTGCGCCCCTGGAGGTGCTCCATCGCGATGTAGTAGGTGCCCTCGTGCTGGCCGCGGTCGTAGATGCCGACCACGTTGGGGTGCGTCAGGTTGGCCGCGGCGCGGGCCTCGCGGCGGAAGCGCTCGACGAACTCCGCGTCCTGGGCGAAGCGCCGGTGGAGCACCTTGAGCGCCACCTCGCGCCCGAGCGTCGCGTCCTCGGCGAGGTAGACGTCGGCCATGCCCCCGGAGCCGATCCGCCCGGTGACGCGGTAACGGCCGTCGACGGTCGTGTTGTCCGCGACCTCGGTCACGTCGCCGGCACTGGTGGTTCCACTACTTGAGCAGCTCCTCGAGCACCGTCTTGGCGATCGGCGCGGCCTCGGTGCCGCCCTGGCCCTGGGTGCGCTCGACCGTCACGGCGATCGCCACCTGCGGATCGTCGACCGGCGCGAAGGCGATGAACCACGCCTGGTTGGAGGTCGCGTTGTCGACCTCCGCGGTGCCGGTCTTGCCCGCCACGTCGACGCCCGACAGCGCCGCCGCGGTGCCGGTGCCCTCCTCGACGACGTTGCTCATCATCACCCCGAGCTGATCGGCGCTCTGCTTGGAGATCACCCGGCCGATCCGCTCGGGCTGGATACGGTCCTCGACGCGACCGTCCTTGGCGACGACCTGCTCGGTCAGGCGCGGGCGCATCAGCACCCCGTCGTTGCCGACGGCCGCGACGACCATCGCCATCTGCAGCGGCGAGACCAGCGTCTGGCCCTCCTCGCCACCCTGCCCGATCGCCACGCGGCCGATGTCGAAGCCTCCCTTGGCGCCGACCAGATCGCCGCCGGAGTTGCGGATGCCGCTCGCGAGCATCTGGTCGCCGGGGTAGTCGAGCGGGGGGTCCTGGCCAAAGCCGAACTTCTGCATCGTGTCGAGCAGCGTCTCGGGGCCGATCTGCTCGCCCACCTGCGCCCAAACGGTGTTGACCGAGTTGGTCAGCGCGTCGGTGAGCGAGATCGCCCCGAAGCTGGCGCCGCCCGAGTTGGCCAGCGGAACGCCGCTGATCGAGCGCGGGGAGCTGCCGTCGAGCACCGACTCCGGTTCGAACTTGCCCGAGTCCAGGGCGGCCGCGGCGGTGACGACCTTGAACGTCGAGCCCGGCGGGTAGCTGGTCTGGGTGGCGCGGTTGAACAGCGGCCGGGCCTCGTCGGTCGAGAGCGCGGAGAAGTCGTCGGGAATCTGGTTGGGGTCGTAGCCGGGCAGGCTCGCCATCACGCGCACGCGCCCGGTCTGAGGCTCGATCGCCACGACCGATCCGGTCTGGCCGCCGAGCGCGTCGATCGCAGCCTGCTGCGCGCCGGGATCCAGCGTCGTCGTCACGTCTGCGCCCTCGCGCTGCTCCGACTGCAGCTGGGAGAAGATCGTCCCGAACTCGTCCTCCTCCCCGGCCAGATCGGCATTACGCGACTGCTCGAATCCGGCGCGGCCACGTTCGATGAACGAGTAGCCCACCACGTTCGAGAACAGCCCGCCCGCGGGATAGGTGCGCACGAACGTGCGCGCCTGGCCGCGTCCCCGCGGCTCGCTGCGCGCCAGCACCGTGCCATCGGCGGCCTTGATCAGCCCGCGCGGCACCCGCTGCTCCTCGATCAGGGGCCGGCGGTTGGAGGGGTCGTCGGCCAGCCCCTCGGCCTCGAACACCGTCCAGCGGGAGGTGAAGGCGATCAGCGTCGCGAACAGGATCAGCGACAGTCCGAACAGCTGGACGATCTGCCGGTTCACCGGAGCGCCGCCATCAGACGAGCCCGCCCTCGACGCGCCGGCGGTCCTTGCGCGCATCGTCGGACACGATCAGCAGCAGCGCGAGCAGCACCATGTTGGCGACGATCGAGCTGCCGCCGTAGGAGACGAACGGCAGCGTGACGCCGGTCAGTGGGATCACCTTCGTGACGCCGCCGACGATCACGAACACCTGCAGCGCCAGCACCGCCGTCAGCCCGGCGGCGAGCAGCTTCGAGAAGCCGTCGTTGGCGACCAGCGCGGTCTTGAACCCGCGCGCGGCGAAGAGCACGTAGGCGAGGATCAGCCCCGCCGCGCCGAACAGGCCGAGCTCGCCGGCGATCACGGCGTAGATCAGGTCGGTGTCTGCGGCGGGCAGCAGCGTGGCCCCGGCGGGCGTCTCGAGCAGCGCCTGGCCGAAGCCCTGACCGAACAGGCCGCCTTCGGCCTGCGCGTAGAGCGACTGCGCGATCTGGAAGCCCTGACACTCCACGAACGGGGTCATCTCGCCGTTGCCCGGGCACAGTCCGACCTCGCGCGAGAAGGGATCGAGCCAGATGTCGATGCGGTCGCGCACGTGGCTGACGTTATTGGCGAGGTAGGTGGCGCCGCCGAGGAACATCGTCGCCCCGACTCCGATCAGCGACAGCCGCGCCGTCGCGACGTAGAGCAGGGCGAGGAAGCCGCCGAAGAACATCAGCGAGCTGCCGAGGTCGCGGATGAACAGCAGCATCACCATCGCCAGGCCCCAGATCAGCAGCAGCGGCCCGAAGTGCTTCAGGGACGGGCGCTCGCGCATCAGCGCGACCAGTGAGGCCACGAACACCGCGAGCAGCACGGCCGCCGCGGTCCCGAGGTCGAGCAGCGTGATCATGAGCACGACCGCGATCGCGGGCAGCGCAACCAGCAGCGCCTGCTGGGGCAGCGCGAGCGGCTGCGAGCGCGCCCGCACGAGCACGTCCGCGGTGTCGCGCAGGTAGCTCGCCAGGAAGACGATGATCGCGAGCTTTGCGAACTCCGCCGGCTGGAACTGGATCGGTCCTACCTTGACCGCGAGGAAGGCGCCGTTGATCTGCTCGCCGATCACCGGCAGGCGCGGCATCAGCAGCCGCACGATCCCGGTCGCCGCGATCAGGTAGCGATAGCGCTCGAGCGAGTGGTGGTCGCGCAGGAACACGATCGTCGCGCAGAAGAATGCGAGCCCGATGACGAACCACTGCGCCTGCTCGCGCGCGAGCTCGGCGTCGATGCGGTAGATCACGACCAGCCCGAACGCGGCCAGCAGCGCCGAGAGCGGGAACAGGTAGGGATCTGCGTCGGGCAGCCGGCTGCGGATGAACAGGTGGCCGAAGACGCACAGGCCGAGGAACACGAGGCCGTACGTCGCCGTCGCGTCGCTGACCTCGCGGGTACGGGTCAGCAGCACCGAGGCGAAGCCCGCGCTGACGATCAGCGAGACGGGCACGAGCCCGAGCAGCTCGCGCGTGCGCGCGCTCACCGCCCCGCCCTCCCGAGCTCGAGCGTGCCACGCTCGAGCTGGCGCACGAGATCCTCGGCGTCGGCGCGGCTGCGCCACTCGTGATCGAGCAGACGCTCTCGCCGCCGCACGCCGATCGTGCGCGCGGGCACGCTCGAGACGTACTGCGGCGAGTAGAGATCGATGCCGAGCGGCAGCTCGTAGGGAACGCCGCGATAGATCGTCACCAGACCGCTGGCGTCGGTGCCGAGGAAGTAGACCGCGCGCGCGCCCAGCCACACGCCGGCGCCGATCGCCGCGAAGGCGAGCAGGCCGACCAGCAGGCCGAGCGCGCGCCGCAGCCCGCCACGTGACCCGCCCCCGCTCCGCCCCTGACGCCGGGCGGGCGCGGCTGTGGCTGTGGCTGTGGCTGTCGTGGTACCGGTCCGCTCCTGCTCGGCGACGGCCGAATTGACGTCATCCGCGGTCAATCCGCGGTGGATCGTCTCCGACCCGGAGAGGGTGTCGTCGACACCGGGCTCGCGGCCGTCGTCGTCGACGCGGAACAGCACCACGGTGATGTTGTCGCGCCCGCCGCTCTGGTTGGCTGCGCGCACCAGGCCCTCCGCGGCCTCCGACAGCGCCTTCGAGCCGCGCGCGATCGACTCGATCTCGCCGTCGGAGACCATGCTCGTGAGGCCGTCCGAGCACAGCAGGTAGACGTCGCCGGGACGCGTGGCGTGGGTGTGGGCATCGACCTCGACGTCGGGCTCCGGACCCAGCGCGCGTGTGATGATCGACCGCTGCGGGTGGTGCTCGGCGGCCTCGGCGGTCAACTGGCCGCTGCGCTCGAGCTCGGCTACGAGCGAGTGGTCGTGGGTCAGCTGCTCGAGCGATCCGTCGCGCAGGCGGTAGGCCCGGCTGTCGCCGACGTGGCCGACGCTGACGCCCGCGGGCGAGACCATCGCAGCGGTCAGCGTGGTGCCCATGCCGCGCCGCGAGGCGTCGCTCTGGGAGAGCTCGAAGATGCGCCGGTTGGCTTCCTGGGTCAGCCGTGTCAGGCGCTGCTCAGGGGTTTCCTCGGGGCCGTCTGCGGCGCCCTCGAAGACCTCGGCCGCGGTGCGCGAGGCCACCTCGCCCGCGCGCGCGCCGCCCATGCCGTCGGCGACGATGAAGACGGGCGCGGCGAGGACGTAGCTGTCCTCGTTTGCCTCGCGCTGGCGGCCGACGTCGCTCAGGCCGGCGTACTCGACGATTCGCAGCGCCATCCCTACTCCTGGTAGCGCCACTCGGTGTCGCCGATGCGGATCGAGTCGGCGACCTTGAGCCGCTCGGCGCCGCGCACGCGCCGTCCGTTGAGGTAAGTGCCGTTGGTCGATCCCATGTCCTCGAGCTGCATGAAGTCTCCGTACGCGTAGATGCGGGCGTGAGCCGAGGAGGCGTACGGGTCGTCGACGTGAATCTCGGCCGAGTCGGAGCGGCCCAGCGTCGCCCCCTGGACGATGTCGAGCACCGTACCGGGCTCCTGACCCAGCGCCGCGACGACCTCGAGGCGCGGCGAGACCGAGCCCATCAGGCCGCCGTTGCCCTGGTCACGCGGGCGACTCCTGCGCGGCTCCTCCCCCGGCGCCGCGGCCGCGGACGGCTCCTCGCTGCGCGCGAGATCGCGCAGCGCGCTGCGCGAGACCCCGAGCAGGAACAGGTAGGGCACAGCCAGGAACCCGAACTTCCGCGCGACCGCAAGGGGTTCGTCTACTAGTCGTTCCTCCCGGAGGTACCGGTCGCTCGAGCTCGGCTACGAGCGAGTGGTCGTGGGTCAGCTGCTCGAGCGATCCGTCG
>JBPCPD010000109.1:0-5467 GCA_050999535.1 Thermoleophilaceae bacterium | reverse complement strand
GTGCTCGAGGCGCTGATGCTCGACCGTGGCCTGCGCCGCGCCTTTCCGCGCCGCGTCGAGGCGGCGGCGGGGGATGCGGCCGCGAGCGCAGCGCGCGCGGCTGCGCCGGCCGCGGCGGACCTGGGCGACTTTGCCGGCCATATCCCGGCAAGCACGCCCAAGAATGGTCCGAGAGCCGACCTGCGCGCGCTGCCCACCTTCACGATCGACCCCGACAGCGCCCGCGACTTCGACGACGCGATCTCGGCGCAGCGGCTGGAGGGCGGCGACACCATCCGCCTGTGGATCCACATCGCCGACGTCTCGGCGTACGTCGAGCGCGGCGGGGCGATCGACCTCGAGGCCGAGCGCCGTGGCACCAGCGTCTACGTGCCCGGTGCGGTCGAGCCGATGCTGCCCGAGGCGCTGTCGAATGGCGCCTGCTCGCTGCGCCCGGGTGAGGATAGGCGCGCCGTGACCGCCGAGATCCACATGGCCGGCGCAGACGTTCGCCGTGCTGCGTTCCACCGCTCGCTGATCCGCTCCGACGCGCGGCTGACCTACGGCGAGGTCGACGCGGTACTCGATGGCCGCGCGTGCGCCGAGGGCCAGTGGGGGGGACCGCTGGCGGCCGCGCGAGCGGTCGCCGCCGCGCTGCGCGAGCGCCGCGAGCAGCGCGGCTCGCTCGAGGTCGAGTCGAGCGAGCCGACCTTCGACTTCGATGCCGAGGGCAACGTCGAGGGCGTGCGCCACGAGACGCAGACCGAGTCGCACACGCTGATCGAGGAGCTGATGATCCTCGCCAACGAGCAGGTCGCCGGCCACCTGGCCGACCGCGGGCTGCCGACGCTCTACCGCGTCCACGAGCGGCCCGACCCGGCGCGCGTGGAGGCGATGCTCGCTCAGCTCGCCTCGCTCGAGGTGCCGACGCCGGCCGCGCCCGAGACGATGAGCCCGCAGCAGGCCGCCGACGTCGCCGCCGAGGCCTCGCGCATGGCCGCGGCCTTCGCCCGCTCGAGCGGACGTGGGCGGCGGGCATTCGCAACGCTCGTGCTGCGCTCGCTCAAGCAGGCCTACTACACGCCGCGCAACGTCGGCCACGCGGGGCTGGCGAGCCCGCGCTACTGCCACTTCACCTCGCCGATCCGTCGCTACCCCGACCTGATCGCCCACCGCGCGCTGCTGGCCGCGCTCGGGCTGGGGACCGACGCACCACAGGCAGGTGCGCTCGAGGAGGTCGGCATCGAGGCCAGCGCGCGCGAGCGCGAGGCGATGAAGATCGAGCGCGCCGCCGACGACGTCTGCCTGTCGTTCCTGCTCGAGCGCCGCATCGGCGAGGCCGGCGGCGACGATCCGCCGGCCTTCGAGGGCGAGATCGTCGGGCTGATCGCGAAGGGCGCGTTCGTGCGCTTCGGTGAGGAGGGCTTCGAGGGACTGCTGCCCGCGCGCAGGCTGCGCGACTGGTACGAGCTCGACGAGGAGGGCACGGCGCTGCTCGGACGTGACTCCGGCCGCGCGCTGCGCCTCGGCGATCCCATCTCCGTAGTGGTCGATCGCGTCGATCCCCCGCGCGGGCGAGTCGACCTGCTG
Source organism: Thermoleophilaceae bacterium (assembly GCA_050999535.1). Classification (GTDB taxonomy): domain Bacteria; phylum Actinomycetota; class Thermoleophilia; order Solirubrobacterales; family Thermoleophilaceae; genus JAAYBF01. The sequence continues at coordinate 3,898 of JBPCPD010000109.1, read as the reverse complement.
CCTGGCGCTTGAGGCGGCTGCGACGGTCCGGCCTTAAGGTGGTGGGGTGGCCAAGAAAGGTGGAAAGCGCAAGGCGGCGCCGGGCGACGTCGCAACCAACCGCCAGGCGTCCTACCGCTACAGCCTGCTCGAGAAGTGGGAGTGCGGGATCGAGCTGCAGGGCTCCGAGGTCAAGTCGATTCGGGCCGGCGGGATCCAGCTCAAGGACGGCTACGCCTCGCTGCACGACGGGGAGGTCTGGCTGCACAACGTCCATGTCGCCCCGTACGAGCCGGCTTCCCGCGAGGGCCATGAGCTCGAGCGCCCGCGCAAGCTGCTGCTGCATCGGCGCGAGATCGAGCGGCTGATGGGCACGCTCCACGAGCGCGGCCTGACGCTCGTGCCCACCCGTGTCTACTTCAAGGGCTCACGCGTGAAGATCGAGATCGCGCTCGGGCGCGGCAAGGACCACGTCGACAAGCGGCGTGACCTCAAGGCCAAGGACCAGCGTCGCGAGATCCAGCGTGCGCTGGCCGAGCACGGCCGCTGAGATTCTCGGTCAGGCGGTCGCGCCCTCGTCGTGCACGGCGTGGGCGCCCTCGGCGAACTCCTCGACGACCTTGGCGCAGAAGGCCGGCAGGTCGTCGGGGCCGCGGCTGCTGACCAGGCCCTGATCGGTGACGACCTCCTCGTCGACGACGTTGCCCCCGGCGTTGCGGATGTCGGTCCGGATGCTCGGGTACGACGTCAGCGTGCGGCCGCGCACGAGGTCGGCCTCGACGAGCGTCCACGGCCCGTGACAGATGACCCCGACCGGCTTGCCGGTCTTGAAGTACTCCTGCACGAAGCGGATCGCGTCGGCGTCGACGCGCAGGTTGTCCGGGTTGGCCACCCCGCCGGGCAGCAGCAGCCCGTCGTAGTCCTCGACCGACGCGTCGGAGACGGCCCTGTCGACCGTGAACGTGTCGCCCTTGTTGATGTCCTGGTTCATCGCCTGGATCTCACCGGTCTCGAGCGACAGCAGCTCGGTCCGAGCACCCGCGCTCTGGACCGCGTCGCGTGGCTGCTCGAGCTCGACCTGCTCGACGCCGTCGGCGGCGAGGATGGCGACCTTCCTGCCCTGCAGTTCGTCGGCCATGTGGCTCCTTCGCGTCGGATTGGATGGAGGTCGCTACCCGGGGAGCTTCGAGGCGAGCACGTCGGCCTTCTCGATCGACGGCGGCTCGGAGAAGAGGTCGTCCGCCTGAGCCATCAGGGCCTCTGCGACCCGGCCGGCGAGATGCGCCTCGCGGCCGGACTCGTTCGGGAAGGCATCGAAGATGGCAAAGCTCGATCCGCTCAGGCGCACGGCGAACCACGCGGTGGTGTCGGGCTCGTCCTCGACCAGCGCTCGACCGCTCTCGAGGAAGCTCTGGACCTCGTCCTCCCTGCCGGGCTTCGCCTCCATGCGAACGTAGAGCGCGACTGAGACATCTGGCATACGGACCTCCCTGGTTCGGTGGAGCGGTAAGGGGCGCTACCCCAGTGGCCCGGTTGGTAACCGGCGGGCGGGCAAACTGGCACCGCCGGAGTGCGCGGAGCTCCAGCGACGTAGGAAACGGTCACCGCCGCCGTAGGTCAAGCGGCGCGCGGGGGTTCCGGGGGTGCGAACCCCCGGCTCTTCATGGCGGTGCGAACCCCCGGCCGCTCAGACGTCGCCGAAGTCGCGATCGATGAAGGTGGCGTCCATGCCGAGCGCGAGCAGGGCGGCGAGCCCGAGGTAGACCGAGGCGACGACGACCCGCGTGCGCCGGCTGACGCGGTGGTACTCCTGCGACTCGGGCTGCTTGCGCGCCTTGTAGCGCCGGTAGGTCTCGAACCCCCCGAACAGGAGCACGAGCAGCATGATCGGGTTCGGGTACAGGAAGGTGACGGCGATCAGCAGGCCGAAGCCGACCAGCCACAAAGCGGGGGACAGCGCGGCCATCGCGCGGCCGCCGTCGAGCGGCAGCACCGGCAGCAGGTTGAACAGGTTGAGGAGGAAGCCGACGAAGGCCAGCGCCTGGAACAGCTCGTTGCCGGTCAGCGCGTAGATGCCCAGCGGAACGAGTGCGCCCAGCGAGCCGAGCACGGGGCCTGCCAGTCCGACGCGCGCCTCGGCGGCGGCGTCCTTGGGCAGCTCCTTCATCGCCACCACTGCCCCGAGGAAGGGGATGAACATCGGCGCGCTCGCCTTGATCCCCTCGCGGCGCAGCTGGAGCACGTGGCCCATCTCGTGGACGAACAGCAGCGCCACGAAGCCGACCCCAAACTGCCAGCCCCAGATCAGCGCGTAGGCGCCGATCGATACGAGCATCGACGCCGAGGTCGTGAACAGCTTCAGCTTCGGCAGCAGCAGCAGTACGAACTTGAGCTTGGCGCCGAACTTGAGCAGCAGCAGGCCGGCGGCGATGATCAGCCCGCCGGCGCGCCGCCACGGCGGCTTGGCCTTCGGGCCCGGCAGATCGGGGCGCTCGCCGGCGGGCGACTGGGGGCCGTAGGCGGGCGCCGGCATCGCCTCGGGTCCGCTCGCTGTGACGCGTGGCTCCATCGTCGTCGGATTGTGGCAGCGGCGATCGCGCGGCCGGCCGGGAGCACGTAAGCTGGAGCTGGAACGTTTTCGACGCAGCGCGCACGATGAGCGACGATCCCGAGCACAGCCGGCCGATGTCCTCGCAGCGCCCGGGTGGCGGCCTGCTCGCCGTGCGCTACGGCATCCCGGCGGTGCTGCTCCTCGCGGGCCTCGTGGTCCTGTTCGTCGGCGGCGAAGGGATCAATCTCGAGGGCTGGGCGCTGTTCACCGGCGCCGGGCTCGCGGTGCTGCTGCTCAACGTGCTCCATCGCGCAGGCGTGAGCGGAGACGCCGAGCGTGACCACGAGGAGGAGGCGCGGACGTTCTTCGACAGCCACGGCCACTGGCCCGACGAGCGGCGCGGAGAGGATCCCGCGCGCGCCGAGGACTCCGGCACCGACGGGGCCCCGCGGCGCCTGGAGCAGCCCGATCCGCCGCCGGCCCCGGGCACCGTGCGCGGCCGGGCGCCGATCGAGTCGCGGCCCGCGGAGTCGCGCCCCGCGCGGCTACCTCGCCACAAGCGCCGGCGGGGTCACTGACTTTTGAATCTCTCGTCTGTCCGGGGTCGGTTTGCCCGACCATCTAGACTGGCGTGAGCTCCTATGGGGACGACAGGCTTCGACGTGGACGTTTCGTGGGGGTGGTTGCGAGCCGAGGTTGTCGGTGGGCCTCGTAAAACAACCGACAAATAATAATTGCGGATGAGAATCACTCGTTCGCGCTCGCTGCCTAGCTAACGCTGGCCAGTGAAGCTCTCGGCCTTCCCTCGGCCCGTGGGGGAGATGTCCGGGATCAATCAACGGGCTTGCTCCCGGCGTGCGCCTCTGGCGCCGGGGGGACTCTCCACAGAGGCTGGTCCCGATCAACCCCGCCGGCCAGGCGAGCTCGGGACGAGATCAGAGGGCCGGCTACGCTCGTAGACGCTGCTCTTTACGCGCCCGCGGACGTGGGTTCGATTCCCACCGTCTCCACTGATGCAGAGGCCGCCCAGCCGGGCGGCCTCTCGTCTTTCTGCTGTGGCTGCCGCGCAAGCGGCTACGCGCGCAGGCGGTAGCCCCGCATGAACAGCCGGTAGTTGACCGCGAAGAGGGCGAGCGCGGCCAGCGTCAGGAGGCCGAGCGACAGCGGAATGCTCACCTCCGAGTAGCCCAGGAACCCGTAGCGAACGAGCCCGATCATGTAGTAGACCGGGTCGAAATGGGTGAGGGTCTGAAACGGCTCGTCGAGCAGCGCGCCGGAGTAGAAGACGCCCCCCAGGAAGATCAGCGGCTGGAGGATGAACGTCTGGTAGAAGGAGACGTCGTCGAACTGCTCGGCCCGCAGGCCCAC
>JBPCPD010000008.1:0-3917 GCA_050999535.1 Thermoleophilaceae bacterium | reverse complement strand
GCTTGGCGGCGCCGCCGGGTCGATCGGGTTTGAAACCATCAGGCCAAAATCCTCGGTGCCGTCGTTCAGCGTCACACTTGCGCTGGCGCCGACGCCATGGCGGGCGGCGTTGGTCAGCACCTCCTGGGCGATCCGGTAGGTGGCGCGGTCGACCGCGGCGCCGACCGGGCGGCGGGTCCCGAGGGTCTCCGCGGTGACGGCGAGCCCGGTGTCGCGGTGGCGCGCCAGGAGCGTGTCGATCGCCGCGATGCCGGGCAGCGGGGCGGTCCCGTCGCCGTCGCCGTCGCGCAGCGCGCCGACGAGCCGATCGATCTCGCCGAGCGTCTCGCGTGCCACGGTCTCGACGGTCGCCAATGCGTCGCGCGAACGGGCGGGGTCGCGCTCGTGCAGCACGCGCGCCGCGCCCGCCTGGACCAGGATCACGTTGATCGCGTGGCCGGCCGAGTCGTGGAGCTCGCGCGCGATGTGGGCGCGCTCCTCGGCCACGGTGCGCTCGCGCCGCTCGGCGATGCGCCGGCCCCTTTCGCGCCGGCGGTCGCCGATCACCCATGCTCCGATCAGCAGCAGCGCGCCGACCGTCGGCGTCCCGCCGTCGACCTCGAGCAGTACGACCTGCAGCGTGGCGCTCGCCGTCCAGGCTGCACCTGCGATCGCGATCGCCAGGGTCGCCTGCCCGGGCGCTCGCTCGCGCCGGGCGGCAAGCGTGTAGAGCGCGACGACAGGGCCGACGTGCACGGTCACGCCGTACTCGAGTGCGACGAGCCCGACGCTCGCCGTAGCGGTCAGCAGGAGCACCCCGAGCGGTGAGTAGCGCCGCGCGAGCACCGGCAGCGATGCCACGAGCACGAGCAGGAACCCGAGGCCGTCGGGCTCGCGCGTGACGTCGCGCAACTGGTCGAAGCCCTGACTGCCCCACTGGGCGATCGTGATCCAGAGGACGAACAGCGCCACCAGCGCGTCGATCGCGAGGCGGCGGGTGCGGGGGGATTGAAGGAAGGACTGCATGGCGAGCAGCGTACGTCGGTCGCTGCGGCCCTCACAAGCTCCCCTGGAGTGGTCCGCATCCTCCTCTGGGAGGACGCCGAGGTTCATCCCCTGGGACGTTTCCGGGCCGCCGGCGCCGATCTAGCGTGGCGGACATGACATCGAAAGCGCACACCACGGCCCGCCCTGCCTCCGTCCTGCACCGGCTCACCGGCTGGGTGCTCGCCCACAAGCGAGTAGTGGTGGGCTTCTGGATCGTGCTGACCCTCGCCGGCTTCGTCGCCTCCGGGAAGGTCTCGGATGCGCTCAACACCGACTTCGCCATCCCGGACAGCGAGAGCTTCGCCACCAACCAGCGAATCGCCGAGCGCTTCGGTTCCGGGGGCCAGGCACCCCCGTACGTCGCCGTGGCCGAGCTCCCGCGCGGTGCGACTACCGGCGATCCCGGGGTGCGAGCCGACCTGCTCACGCTCGAGCGCGACCTGCGCGAGGCACTCCCCGGGGCGCGCACCGCCTCCTACGGCTCGACCGGCGACCGCGCCTATGTCTCCGGCGACGGACGCACGACCTTCGCGCTCGCCTACCCGCGCTTCGAGCGCGAGGCCGGCGGGGACCCCGATCCGGTCGACCCGGCGGCGATCGCGGCGGCCCAGAAGGCCGTCGCGGGCACGACGGTCGGCGGCGCCGAGGTGCTCCTGACCGGCGAGACGGTGCTCGCGCAGGGCGCCGGGGGCGAGGAGCAGGACGGCGGAGTGTTCAACGAGACGCTGATCGCCGGCATCGCGGCGCTCGCGGTGCTCGCGTTCGTGTTCTCCTCCGCGCTCGCGTTCATCCCGCTGGTGATGGCGGTGGTCGCGATCCCCACGACGATGCTCGCCGTGCTCGGCCTGACCCAGGTGACCGACGTCTCGTTCATCGTCCTCTTCCTAACCGCCCTGATCGGCCTGGGCATCGCGATCGACTACGCGCTCATCGTGGTCATGCGCTGGCGCGAGGAGCGCGACGGCGGCGCGTCGAACGAGGAGGCGGTACGCCTTGCGGCGGGGACCGCCGGGCGCGCCGTGATCTTCAGCGGTACGACGGTGGCGATCGGGCTGATGGCCACGGTCGTCCTGCCGGTCCCGTTCCTGCGCTCGATCGGCTATGGCGGCCTGCTGATCCCGCTGGTGTCGGTCGCCGTGGCGCTCACGCTGCTGCCGGTCGTGCTCGCCAAGCTCGGCCCGCGCGCCGACCGCCGTCGCCTTCGCAGGACCGACCGCGCCGAGGCCCACTGGGCGGGACTCGCCCGGTTGGTCGTGCGCTGGCGCTGGCCGGCGGCGATCGCGGGCGTGGCCGTGCTGGTCGCGCTGTGCGTGGTCGCGAGCGGCATGCTGCTCGGCGCCCCCGAGGCGAAGTCGCTCGCCGGCGGCGGGCAGAGCAGCGCGGCGCTCGCCGCGCTGCAGCGCTCCGACATCGGCGCCGGGCCGATCGCGCCGATCCAGGCGCTCACGTCCGCGGCCGACGCCGATGCCGCGGCCGGGACGCTCGCCGAGGTCGACGGCGTGCGTGCTGCGAGCGCGCCCGAGGGCGACTCCTGGCGCCGCGGGGTGACCGCGATCGTCGACGTGTTCACCGAGGTCGACACGAACTCGCTCGCGGGTCGCGAGACCGTGGACGGCGTGCGCGAGGCGGCCTCCGGGCTTCCGAGCACGACGATCGGCGGCGCAACGGCCCAGACGGCCGACTTCGTCGACAGCGTCTACGGCTCGTTCCCGCTGATGCTCGGGCTGATCTCGCTGGTCACCTTCGTGCTGCTCGCGCGCGCCTTCCGCTCGATCGTCCTGCCGCTCAAGGCGATCGTGCTCAACCTCGCGTCGGTCTTCGCGACTTGGGGCGTGATGACGCTCGTGTGGCAGCACGGCTTCGGCTCGGAGCTGCTGTTCGGCGCTGCTGCGACCGGCTCGGTGGTCTTCTGGGCGCCGATGATCGTGTTCGCCTTCATCTACGGCCTGTCGATGGACTACGAGGTCTTCATCCTCGCCCGCATGCGCGAGGAGTACGACCGCACGGGCTCCACCGACCAGGCGGTGGTGGGCGGCATCGCGCGCACCGGCCGGCTGGTCACGAGCGCGGCGCTGATCGTGTTCTTCGCCTTCGCCGCGCTGGGAACGACCGGGCCGGTCGACGTCAAGATGCTCGCGACCGGGCTCGCGGGCGGCGTGCTGCTCGACGCGCTGGTGGTGCGCACGCTGCTGGTGCCAGCCGCCGTGTCGCTGTTCGGGCGCTGGAACTGGTGGTTCCCCGAGCCGGCACGGCGGCTGCTGGGCGTGCGGCGGGGGGTGGTGGCCGCGGGCGCCGCCGAGGCGTGAGAGGTCCTCCACGACCGACTTCGTTGAGGTTGTGCACGCCGGGCGCCGTCAGCCGGCGAGCAGCATCCCCATCCGCCGCAGCGGCTGTCCGGCCTCGTCGGGCCATTCGGCAGGGTCGGGCGGCCACCAGGCGTGGGCGTCGTGCTCGGGGTCGCGGACGATCTCGGCGTCCGCGCCGGCGGCGAGGTGGGCGAGCCCGACGAGCATCACGAGCCCGGCCGGCAACCGCACGAGCGCCTCGGCGGTGAGCCGCTGCGGGGTGACCGACCACTCCTCCATCAGCTCGCGCGAGAGCGTCAGCGCCGGGCTCTCGCCGACGTCGACAGCCCCGCCGGCCCCGAGCGCCCAGCGACCCGGCCAGCTCGCGACCCACCCCGCGCGGCGCCCGGCCAGCCAGCGCCCATCGGCGTCGCGGACCGCGCACAGCGCCGACATGCTGTCGTGGGCGTCGGGGCCCAGGCGCAGCGCCCAGCGCGCCGGCTCGAGCTCGACCGCGAGCCGCCCTTCCTGCGCGGTGAAGCCGGCGAGTCGCCCGCTCGACCCGTCGTGGGTCGGCGGGCCGCGCTCGCGCAGGTCGGCGGGCGC
>JBPCPD010000220.1:0-7710 GCA_050999535.1 Thermoleophilaceae bacterium | reverse complement strand
GCTGAGCGCGGCGCGGCCGGTCGCGTCGCTCAGCCGGTCGGAGAAGTCGCCGGAGGTGGTCCGCGCGGCTGCCGCTGGTCGCCTCGAAGTGGAGGTGGCGCTTGTCGCGCGCGAACTCGACCAGCAGGGCTCTTGCCGACGCGCCGGCGGCCCCAGAGCGTGATGATCTGCGCCTCGCCCGACTCCCAGCGGCGACGCAGCAACTCGAGTTCGTCCGTCCGGTTGCGGAACTCGGTGCCTACCAATCACACAGCTTACTGGCACATAAGTTATGTGTGGCTCAGCTTGTCCGGGGCCGTGGCGAGCGCTGAGGGGAGCGGCCCGTACTGCTGAGCAAGCGGTCACACTCCGAACCGCTCCACTACGGTGGGCGGGTGCCGCAGAGCGCCACGCTGACACCTGAGCGCGTGGCCGCGAGCGGACGCGGAAGGCCGATCAAGGGTCCCTCGGCGCTGGGGTCCGACCCCCGCCGCTTCGTGCAGCTGACCATGACGCTCGCGGTCATGGACTTCAAGCTGCGCTTCTTCGGCTCGGCGCTCGGCTACGTCTGGCAGCTGATGCGCCCGCTGATGCTGTTCGGGGTCCTCTACGTCGTCTTCACCCAGTTCGTGAAGATCGGCGAGGGCGTGCCCTTCTACCCGGCGGTGCTGCTCACCGGCATCGTGCTGTTCCAGTTCCTCGGGGAGGCAACGAGCCGATCGCTCACCTCGATCGCCGACCGCGAGGGCCTGATCCGCAAGATCGACTTCCCGCGCCTGGCGATACCGCTTGCCGTAGTCGTCACGGCGTACTTCAACCTCGTCATCAACCTGCTCGCCGTGCTCGTGTTCGTGCTCGCCACCGGCGTCGAGCCGCGAGTCGAGTGGCTTGCGCTGCCGATCCTGCTGCTGCTGGTGGGGCTGCTCGCGGCAGGGGTCGGGACGCTGCTCGCCGTCCTCTACGTGCGTATCCGGGACCTTCAGCCGATCTGGGACGTGGTGCTGCAGGTCACCTTTTACGGCTCGCCGATCCTCTACCCGCTCGAGATCATCCCGAGCGAGACCATCCAGCGCCTGATCCCGATGTTCAACCCGCTCGCGACCGTCCTGGTTCAATCCCGTCACTCGCTGATCGACCCGACAGCGCCGAACGCCTGGGATGCTGTCGGGGGCGTCCCGTTCCTGCTCGTGCCGGTCGCCATCTCCTCGGCGCTGATCGCGCTCGGGCTCTGGACCTTCATGCGTCGCGCCCCGCGGCTCGCGGAGGAGCTCTGATGGACACCCCCGCAATAGTCGTCGACGGGGTCAGCAAGGACTTCACCGTCCCCCACGAGCGCCGGGACACGCTCAAGGAGCGCGCCCTGCACCCCTTCAGGCGCTCCGCCGACGAACGCCTCGAGGCGCTGAAGGACGTCTCGTTCGCCGTCGATCAGGGAGAGTTCTTCGGCGTCGTCGGGCGCAACGGCTCCGGCAAGAGCACCCTGCTGAAGTGCCTCGCCGGCATCTACCCCGTCGACCGCGGCGAGATCTACGTCGACGGGCGGATGTCGACGTTCATCGAGCTCGGCGTCGGCTTCAACGCCGACATGGCCGCGCGCGACAACGTGATCATGAACGGCATCATGCTCGGCCTCTCGCCGCGCGAGGCGCGGGCGCGCTTCGACCGCGTGATCGAGTTTGCCGAGCTCGAGCAGTTCGTCGACCTAAAGCTCAAGAACTACTCGTCGGGAATGCACGTGCGGCTGGCGTTCTCGGTGATGATCCAGGTGGACGCCGACGTGCTGTTGATCGACGAGGTCCTGGCGGTCGGCGACGCGGCCTTCCAGCAGAAGTGCTTCGACGTCTTCTTCGCGATGCGCGACGAAGGCAAGACCGTCGTCCTTGTGACCCACGACATGGCTGCCGTCGAGCGCTTCTGCCACCGCGCGCTGCTGCTCGAGCGAGGCGAGATCGTGACCATCGGCGCGCCCGACCAAGGCGTCGCGGACCGCTACCTCGAGCTGAACTTCGCCGGCACCGCCACCGACGGATCGGGGAGCATCGAGCGCGCCGGCGACGGCGCGGCACGCGTCGTGGAGGTCTGGATGGAGGATGAGCACGGGGCGCGTCAGGGAGCGCTCGTGCAGGGGCGACCCTGCAGCTTCAAGGCGGCGGTGCGTTTCGAACGTCCGGTCGAGGACCCTTCGTTCGCGGTCGCGTTCGTCAACGCCCAGCGACAGAACGTGTTCGTCGCCACCAGTGCCACTGAGTTCGATCGCACGGGTCAGTTCGCCGCGGGCGAGACCGTGACCTTCAGCGTCTCGTTCGAAAACGCCCTGGCACCGGGGCGCTACTGGCTCTCGACGCTAATCGCGTGGCCCGGCGGAGGCAATGCGATCGTGGACCGATGGGAGAACGTCGCATCGATCATGGTAACGGGCGCGCGGCCCGGTGGCGGCACCGTCGACCTTCCGCACGACCTGCGCCTGGAGCGCGAGGGCAGCGCCGTCCGTTAGCCGCGCGTGGCGGTGCTCGAGCGCCCGCGCGCAACGCCCTCGAAGACCCGCTCGAGCTGATCTATCCGGCACTCCCAGCGATAGTCGCGGGCAGTCTCGTGGCCCGCCTCGACGAGCCGCTCGCGCAGCCCACGGTCGTCGATCAGGCGCCGCAGCGCCGCAGCGACGGCCTCTGGCTCGGGGGCCGGCATCAGGCAGTTCTCGCCGTCGCGGCAGAAGTCTCGGTTGCCATGGGCGTCCGTGCAGACGACAGGGGTGCCCGCGGCCATCGCCTCGAGCGGCGGCAGGCAGAAGCCCTCGTGGCGCGAGGTCTGGACGAAGGCCAGAGCGCGGTTGTACAGCGCGTTGACCTCGGCGTCGCTCGGCGCCGTCCAGTAGCGCGCGTCGGTGCCCTGGGCGACTTCGGGTTCGACTCCGAACAGCCACAGCTCGCGGCCGGGATCCAGGCGGCGCCACGCGTCGAGCGTCAGCGGCAGGTTCTTGAGCGGGTTGGAGCGCCCGAGCGCGAGGATCGCCTCCGAGCGCGCCTCCCCAGGCAGCGGGTGGAAGGTCTCGAGGTCGATCCCCGGCGGGACGAGCTGTGCCTCGAGCCCCAGCTCACGCAGGCGCTCGGCGTTCCAGGCGGAGATCGTCATGTAGCTGAACTCCTGCCGGTAGGAGGCGAGCACGCGCTGGCGCATGCCCTCGTTGCCCGGGTAGTAGGACGTCTCGATGTCCTGGACGAAGTAGACCGGCAGGCCTCGCCGGACGGAGGCGAGCCAGACCCACTCCGCCGTCCGCCACCACGTCGCGACCTTAATCGCCTCCTCATCGGCGAGCCCGGCACTCAGCTCGGGGTAGCCGGCGAACGTGCGGACCGGCACCTCGAGCGGAAACCAGTCGGGCTGCCCGCCGAGCGAGTAGAGCGCGACCGAGTGCCCGCGGGCCTGCAGCCGGTTGAGGTGCTCGAAGACGTCGCGGTGTCCGCCGCCGACCTCCGTGCCCTCGGTGACGTAGATCACGCGCAGCATCCCCTCGGGCGTGTGCACGCCGCGGTCGTCCAGCCACGAGCCCCAGCGGTCCCAGAAGCGCTGCTGGGAGGCTCGCTCGCGCTCCCCAACGGCGGTCCCGCGGGTCGGCGACTCGACGTGGATCAGCGTCGAGCTGGGCTCATAGCGCACGGCGTGGCCCGCCTCCCACGCGCGTAGGCAGTAGTCGACGTCCTCGTAGCCCATGCCGTAGCCGTCGTCGAAGGAGCCGATGTCGTCGAGCGCGTCGCGGCGCACGTACATGCAGGCGCCGGTGACCGCGAGCGCGGGCCAAGCCTCCTGGGCCGGCCCGTGGTCGGCCGGCTTGAAGCGGTAGCGGTGGTCGAACCACTCAGGTGCGCCGAGGTTGCGATACGAGCCGGCGGACTGGATGCGCCCGTCGGGGTAGAGCAGCCGGGCGCCGACGATCCCGGCCCCGGAGTCCTCCTCGTAGGCGGCGCGCTGGAGTGCCTCGAGCCAGTGCGGCCGGGCGACGACGTCGTTGTTGAGCACGACGACGTCATCGCCGGCGCCGGCCCGCGCGAGCCCGAGGTTGACGCTCGCCGCGTAGCCGGCGTTCTCGGCGGCGAAGACGACCTCGACGCCGGCGAGGTCCTGGAGGCGCCGCTGGTGCTCGGGCGGGCTGGCGTCGTCAACGACGACGATCCGCGTCCGCTCGGCGGCGAGGGTTCGCCGCAGGCGCCGAACCGCCTCGATCGTCATCGCGGGGTCGCCGTAGGTCGGGATCACGACCGTGACCGGCCGCCAGCTCGCGTCGTACCAGCGGCGCAGCTGGCGCACCTCGTAGCGCCTCAGCAGGCGCGCGCGCAGCTGGCGCTCGAGGCCGAGCAGCCGCAGCGGGGAGGTCACCAGGCGGTAGACGAGCTCGCGCCAGCCGTGCACCTTGACGGTCAGGTAGGCGCGCTGGGATAGGCCGGTAAGGCGCATCAGGCGGCTCCCCTACCTTCGAGCGAGCACGCCCGGCGAAGCCACTCCGGCAGCCGCTCGGCGCGCGACCCGAGCCCTGCGCCCGACATACGTGCGAAGTGGTGGGCGAGCGATTGGACCCCAGCCTGCAGCAGCTGTCGGCCGCCGACACCCCGCCGGCGCACGTAGGCGAGGTCATCTCGCACCTGGCGCTGCAGGCTCAACGCCAGCGTGCCGGGGCGGCTCTCGGCCACGGCCCCTCGGACCTCGTGCAGGCCACGCCACTCATCGAAGCAGCGCTGGAACAGCTCGACGGGCCGGTAGTTGTGCGAGTGGATCACCACGGCGCCGGGATGGTAGATCTTCGCGTAGCCCGCAGCGAGCATGTCCTGGGCGAGTTGCTGGTCTTCTGCGTACGCGACGTCGCGGAAGGCGACCTGTTCCCAGGCCCAGCGCGCGACGCAACCGTTCGCATCCGTGAAGAACTCCCGACGGCGGTCGTTGGCGGTGCCATCGGGCGCGCCGCGGTCGACCGTCGGGCGGTCGTCGGACGCGAACCGCTCGAACCACTCCTCCAACTCGCGCGCGACCATCGCGCTGGCGTCGGGCTGCGGACGGTAGGGACCGAAGACCAGCGCCGCGTCGTCGGCGAGCTCGAAGCCCTCGAGCAGGCGCCCCAGCCAGCGATCGTCAGCCGGGACAGCGTCCTGGGTCAGGAAGGCCACATGGCTGCCCGACGCTCGCTCGAGGAGCAGGTTCCTGGTGCCCCCGTGGGAGAAGTCACCCCGGGCGACGTCGATCACCTCGGCGCCGTAGCGGCGCGCCAGCCCGCCGGACCCGTCCGTGGAGGCCGAGTCGGCGACCAGCAGCTCGACCGGGCGGTCGAGGCGTTGCGCGCGTACCGCCCCCAGCACCTCTCCCAGGCGCCGCCCGCCGTTGAGCACGGGTATCGCCACCGTGACCGGCTCAGCGGTCACGTCGCTCCCGCAGCTTCGCGGGCAGCCGCAGCGGCTTGGTGATGCGCCAGGAGAGCGATCCACGCATCCAGCGGGCGACGGCGACCGCCTCATCCGCGCGGCGCTCGGTCTCCTTGTAGACGTCGTGCCACTTCTGAGCCGTCTCGGCGGCCTGCTCGTACTCGCCGTGCCAGAGCCGGACCGTCTCCTCCGCGTCGACCAGGCGCCGGGCGAGCTGGTGGGCCTCGTCCGTACCCGCCGCCACCCCGACCTGGCTGAGCGCGACGTCCGTGCGCTCGCCGCAGAGCGCGAGCGTGTACAGCTCGCCGCCGGGCTCGAGCGCGGCCGTCTTGCGCACGTCGATGTCGAGCGCCTGCGCTGCGCTTCCCTCGCGCAGCGCCCGCTCCCCGACGACCGCCGAGAGCAGCCAGTTGTGCTGGTAGAGGAGCCGAACGCTTGGGAAGCGGCCCTTCAGCAGGACCTCGAACTCGTCATGGCTGAACTCGCGCACGTGAAACTCGTTGTCGACGAGATACTCGCTGGAGTTGGGCGTGGAGATCAGCAGCAGGCCGTCGGGGGCGAGCACCCGCTGGAGCTCGGACAGCGCTGCCTTCGCGTCACCCACGTGCTCGATCGTCTCGAAGGAGACGACGAGGTCGAAGGAGCCATCCTCGAAGGGCAGCTCCGCGACGTCAGCGCGCTGGAAGGTGCCGGCGTAGCGCTCCGCGGCTCGCTCGATCGTCGCCTCGTCGATGTCGACGCCGACCGCGGCCTGCGCACCGGCGCGGGCGAGCATGTCGGTCCCGTAGCCCTCGCCGCAGGCAACGTCCAGCACGCGGCGATCGCTGGCGAGGCCGGCGGCGACCAGGTAGCGGGCCACGTGCTCGGCGTGGACGAGCTCGCCGTGCTGGGCGTCGGGCACGAGCCGCTCGCCGGTGGCCGCGGTCTCGTCGCTCACCCTCTGACCCGCTCGATCCAGTCCCACCGTTTGCCGCACAGGCCGCGCGCGCGCTCGGGATCGACGCTCACCAGCTCGCCACGATTTACGGGCTGCAGCGCCACCGGGCCGATGTAGCCACGGTATCCGTCGCCGGGGGCGAGCGAGGTCTCTGGGCGGCTCACCTCCACCTGGTGCTCCCCCGCCGCGAGCGCGACGGTGCCGACCGGCAGCCACTGCCCCGGCGTGTTCACGTCGCCGGCGGCCCCGACCCGGCGACCATCGACCGAGACGCCGATCGGCCGCCCGAAACTCCCGCGCAGCCAGACGCGGAAGCGTCCGCCGCCGGTGGTGACCGAGCCGCTCTCGCTCCCGGCCACGGTCGGCGTGACGGTGCGCGTGGGCTGCGGCGAGAGGTTCAGCACCCAGCCCGGGATGCGGTTCGTGGCGGCGGCCGTGTCGAACAGGCTCACCTCCGCCCGGCGCGCTGCGACCAGCCGCTCGCCGGGGCGCGCGGCCGCCGCCATCAGCTCGACCGCGGCGCAGCTCGGCGTTCCGGAGGCGTCGAGCTGCGACTGCAGCGGAAGGTGTGCACTCACCTTGAGTCCCCCGCGCCGGCGCCAGACCTCGTAGTAGGTGTTCTCGTGGACCTGCTCGAAGTTGGCCGGCGGTCGGCTGGCTACCGGCGAGCGACGCATGATGATCCCCGGGAACTGGTCGACGTAGGCAAGCTCCTGCTCGTCGAGGTCGTAGTACTGGCCGAAGATCGGCCGTGGATCGCGCAGCCGGGCGGGCTCGGGCGATTCGGCCTCGAACGCCATGTTCACGTCGATGTCGCGCATGAAGTAGCGGGCGAACTCGTCCCACTCGTTGACGAGCCAAAGGCCGCCGCCGGTCGCGTGGTCCGCGGCGTCCTCCATCGCCTCCATCCGGTCGCTCGGCGCGAGCCGCACATCACGGTAAGCGACCGCCGCGGACCCCAGGACCCCCAGGATCACGGCCGTCGCAGCGAGCATGGCGACTGCCCGCCGCAGCCAACCACCCTGCCCGAGCGCATACGCGCCGATGCCCGCCAGCAGCACGACGACCGGGGACATGACGAGCAGCAGTTTGGCGTCCGCATAGGGCGACAGCAGCGGCGAGAGCAGCGCAAGGGGTGCGGCCGTGGCGAACAGCAGGGCCAGCGGCTCGAGCCAGCGGCGGTAGATGGCGAAGCCGACCCCGATGAGGAACAGCAGCGTCACGATGACGATCAGGATGTACGCAGGCAGCACGACATCGCCGACCTGCGGAAAGCGGTAGTCGCGACCGAACCAGATCCCGGCCGCCTGTTCGAGCGGGAGCGGCCGCACCAGGTGCCCAAGGAAGGCGGTCGACGCCCCGCCCTCCTCGGCGAAGTCGTCCCTAGCG
>JBPCPD010000018.1:0-4333 GCA_050999535.1 Thermoleophilaceae bacterium | reverse complement strand
GTCCGCTCCTGGCCCGCGGGGCCGGAAGCGAGGAGCCGGCCGCGAGCCCGCCGCCACCCAGCCCACCCGCGCAGGCTGAGAGCCCCGCGGGCGCGGCGTCCAGAGCGGCGCCCCGGGAGCGAGCTCCCGGCTGCGCGTCGGCGCAACGCCGAGTCCCGCTAGAGGCGCGTGTTCATCGCCGGCTTATCGCCCCCGTACTCGTAGAAGCCGATGCCCGACTTGGACCCGTACCAGCCGGCGGCCAGCATCTTGCGCAGCGTCGGCGGCTGCGCGAAGCGGCGCTCGCGGAACTCGTCGAACATCACGTCGCAGATCGAGCCGAGCGTGTCGAGCCCGACGAAGTCGGCGAGCGTGAGCGGCCCCATCGGGTGCCCGGCGCCGGCCTTCATCGCCGCGTCGATCTCCTCGATCGTGCCGACGCCCTCCTCGAAGGCGCGGATCGCGTCGAGCATGTAGGGCACGAGCAGGCGGTTGACGATGAATCCGGCCTTGTCGTTGGTGCGCACGGCGAGCTTGCCGAGACTCTCCGCGAACGCGACCCCGGCCTCGAAGGTCTCGTCCGAGGTCGTCACCGCGCGGATGACCTCGACGAGCTTCATCACCTGCGCCGGGTTGAAGTAGTGGATGCCGAGGAACTGCTCGGGCCGCGAGGTGGCCGCGGCCTGATCGATCACCGGCAGCGAGGAGGTGTTGGTCGCGAACAGCGCGTCAGGCTTGACGATGGCGTCGACCTCGCGCCACATCGCGAGCTTGGCATCGCGGTCCTCGGTGATCGCCTCGATCACGAGGTCGCAGTCGGCGAGCTCGCCGTAGTCGGTCACGGGATGGATGCGGCCGCGGACCCCGTCGGCGGCCGACTGCTCGAGGCGCCCCTTCTCGACCGCGCGCGCGAGCTGCTTCTCGATCTTGTCGACGCCCTTGGCGAGCGTCTGCTCGTCGACCTCGCGCAGGACGACGTCGTAGCCCGACTGCGCCGCCACCTGCGCGATTCCGTGGCCCATCAGGCCCGCGCCCAGCACCCCCACCCTGCTGATCTGCATCAGGTCTCCCGTGTCGTTGCCGAGCGCCGGGAGCCTACATTGCCGCTTGTCGAGGCCGAGGATCGTGGCGCCGTGCGCCACATCGTGCTGAGCCGCGCCGAGAAGCGCAACGCATTCAACGGCGAGCTGATCCGCCGCCGCCACAGCCAGCGCCGACGAGAGCCGCGAGCGTCGCCAGAGTCGCCACGACCGTCGAGGGTCGAGTCACGACCGGGAACGTACGCGACGGTTGCGAGAAGGCCCAGGCCGCCCCTGACGCCGGCGGTCTCGCCGGTGACGACCGCCGCCTCCTCGCGCGCCAGGAAGGCGACGCCGGTGAACAGCGCGACCCTGCCCTCGAGTCTCACGCCCGCGCGACCCTGGATCGCGACGAGCGCGCGCGGAAGGCACCGATCGCGATCGCGATCACCCACAGGTGGACGAAGCCGAAGGTCGCGCGCTGGTAGGCGCCGTAGCCGGCCGCACCAGGATCGGAGGCGGCCACAGCGAGCACGGTCGCGACGCCGATCACGCCGGCGCCCAGCGCCCAGCGCGCGAGCCGCCGGCCGCGCAGCGCGTAGGCGACCGCGAAGGGCGTCGAGATCAGGATCAGCTGAACCGAGATCGCGGCGACGTTGTGGCCGCGGTGCTGCCACGAGAGCTCGCCGGCGTCGATGCGCGCGCGGCAGGCCGCGTCGCCGCTGACCATGCAGTCGAGCGGCAGCGCGAGCACGACGAGTACCCCGGCGGCGGCGAGCGCGAACAGCGCGGCGGCGAGGGTGCCGGGGCGGCCCAGGCGCTCGCGCAGCAGCGCCGCCGTCGAGCCGTCGGAAAGCGACAGCGCGAGCAGCCCGAGCCACAGGATCCACGGGTTGGCAGCGCCACCAGCCGCGAGCTCGGAGACCGTCTGCTCGCTCGCCGAGTAGCCGGGCTCGAGCGCCCCGGCGATCGCCCACGCGGCGACGAACGCGAGCTGCCCGCCGATCGCCACCAGGCAAAGCACGGTCTTGCGGGGCGAGCGGGCGCGCGCGGAACTGATGAACACGGTGCGGAAGGTAGTGTGGCCGACGGTGAGCGGCGGTGGAGACTCTGGCCTCGGCGCTCGCCGGATGCAGGGGTCCGGTGCTCGCCCGATGAAGGGGTCCGGTGCTCGCCCGATCGACGATCGGGCTGCGCTCCTCCCCGATCGGGCTGCGCCCCAGGCCGAGCCCATCCCGATCGTGGGCGGCACCGGGGCGCTGGGCTCCGGCCTGGCGCTGCGCCTCGCGCACGCCGGGCGGAGCGTGGTGATCGGCTCGCGCGACGCAGGCCGGGCCGAGGAGGCTGCGGGGCGGATCCGCGACCGGCTCGGGTCCGGCGCCCGCGTCAGCGGCGCCGAGAACGGCGACGCAGCCAAGCGCGGGCCGATCGTCTTCCTCTGCGTCCCGTTCCGCAACCAGTCGGAGAACCTCACCAACCTCAAGGGCGTGCTGCGCGAGGACCAGGTGCTCGTCGACGCGACCGTCCCGCTCGCGGCCGCCGTCTCGGGCAGGGCGACGCGCCTGCTCGGCGTGCCACAGGGCTCGGCCGCTCAACAGGCCCAAGAGATGGTGCCCGACGGGGTGACCGTCGTCAGCGCTCTGCACACGGTCAACGCCGCCGCGCTCGGCGACCTTGGCGAGCACCTCGACGAGGACGTACTCGTGACCGGCGACGTCGAGGACGCCAAGCGACGCGTCGCCGAGCTGATCGCCCTGATCGAGGGGCTGCGGCCCATCGACGCCGGGCGGCTCGAGGCGGCACGGCTCGTCGAGGGCCTGACGCCGCTGCTGATCTCGGTCAACGTGCGCCACAAGAGCCGCGCGGGCGTCAAGCTCACCGGGCTCGCGGGCGAGCTCTGGTAGCGCGGCGGCGGCGAGCGACGTGCGCGTAGCGCTGCTCTCCGGCGGCACCGGCGGCGCCAAGCTCGCACGCGGGCTGCTCGACGCAGCCGGTGCGGAGGGTCTGACCGTCATCGCCAACACCGGCGACGACAGCGAGGTCCACGGCGTACACGTCTCCCCCGACCCCGACCTCGTCACCTACTGGCTCGCTGACGCGATCGACGCGCGCGGCTACGGGATCGCCGGCGACACGTGGGCGGTGATGGACGCGCTCGAGGCCGCCGGACGGCCGGTGTGGTTTCGGCTCGGTGACCGCGACCTCGCCATGTGCCTGATCCGCACCGAGCTGCTGGCGGCGGGCGCGCGGCTGACCGAGGCCCATGCCGCGGTCGTCGCGGCGATGGGCGTCGACGCGCGGGTGCTGCCGGTCGCCGACGACCCGGTCCGCACGCGGATCGGGGTGCGCGGGCGGACGCTCCCGTTCCAGGAGTTCATGATCGTCGAACGGGCCGAGGGGCCGATCGAGTCGGTCGGGTTCGCGGGCGCCGGGGGGGCGACCCCGACGCCGGAGGTGCTGGCCGCGCTGGCGGAGGCCGACGCGATCGTGGTCGGCCCGTCGAACCCGGTCGCCTCGATCGGGCCGATGCTCGCGGTGCCGGGCGTGCGCGAGGCGCTGGCGGATGCGGCGGCGCCGGTGGTCGCGGTCAGCCCGTTCGTCGGCGGCGAGGTGCTCAAGGGCCCGACGCTCGCCTTCTGCTCCTACGCGGGAATCGAGCCCTCCGCCCGCGGCCTGCTCGGCGCCTACGCGGGGCTGCTCGACGGGGTAGTCGCCGACGAGCCGGTCGCGGGCATCGCGGCGCTCGAGCTGGACACGCTGATGGACACGCCCGACGGGCGGCGGCGCGTGGCGGAGGCGAGCCTCGAGCTCGCCTCCTCGCTGCGGAGGTGACCCGATAGCCTCGCCCGGGCCGCCATGCGCACGATCGCGATCCTCCCCATCAAGAGCTTCGGCGCCGCCAAGCAGCGCCTCTCGGAAGGCCTCGGCGGAGGCTCGCGCCAAGCGCTCACGCAGGCGATGTTCTCCGACGTGCTGGGCGCGCTGCGCCACGCGCCCGAGCTCGACGCGATCGCGGTCGTGACCGCCAACCAGACGGCGCGGATGGCCGCCGGACGCACCGGCGCGATCGTGCTCGAAGACCCCGACGAGTCCGGCCAGTCGGCCGCCACGGCGATCGGCATCGGCCACGCACTCGAGCACGGCTTCGAGCGGGCGGTACTGGTCCCGGGCGACACGCCGCTGCTCGACCCGGTCGAGCTCGCCGGCCTGCTGGCGCGGTCCGAGGCGGACGGCCTGCCGGTGGCGGTCGTGGCCGGCCGCCAAAGAAACAGCAAAAAAGGACTCGTGCTCGCCCCGACAAACACCATCCCGCCAAGCTTCGGTCCCGACAGACT
>JBPCPD010000182.1:0-5938 GCA_050999535.1 Thermoleophilaceae bacterium | reverse complement strand
CCCCCGGCGAGCATGCCGACCGCCGCGCCGACCGTCGTCGCGCTCGCGCACAGGCGCGGCAGCAGCGCGCACAGCACCCGGGCGCAGGTCACCGCGTCGGACAGCGCGCGATGGCTGGACTCGACGTCGATCCCGAGCGCGTCGGCCAGCGCCGCCAGGCCGCGGCGGCGTACCAGCGGAGCGCAGCGGCGGGCCAGCGCGACCGTGCACAGGAGCGGGGGCGCGGGCCACTCCAGACCCGCCCGCTCGAAGGCCTGCGCGAGCACGCGACGGTCGAAGGCGGCGTTGTGGGCGACCATCACGCGCCCCTCCATCCGCGCGGCGAGCTCTGCCAGCACGCTCTCGGCGTCGGGTGCGGTGTCAACCATCGCCTGGGTGATGCCGGTGAAGCGCTCGATCCCGCGCGAGAGCGGCGCCCCGACGCGCACGAGCGAGCTCCAGCGCTCGTGCAGCTCGCCGCCGCCGACGAGCACTGCGCCGACCTCGGTCAGCTCGCAGCCCTCGCCTCCCCGGCCGTTGGTCTCGCAGTCGACGCACAGCAGCTCGGCGCTCGCGAGCGGCTGGTCTGAGAGCTCGGCCACGGCCGCGCATCCCAGCCGGACGGCCCGACGGCATGCAAGCGCGCTTGCGCCGCGGGAGGGGGGCGAGGACGTCCACCCGCGCCCCTAGGTTCTGTGCAGTGGCCCGCTCGGCGACAATCTTCACCTGCTCCGGCTGTGCCCATGAGTCGGCGAAGTGGCACGGCCGCTGCCCAGGTTGCGGTGAGTGGGGGACCCTGGTCGAGGAGGCGCGTCGTGAACCCGCTGCGGCGGGGCGCGCGCGACTCGGTGGCGCTGCCTCGGCGACCGCGCTGAAGCCCGTGCCGCTCGGCCGCGTGCGCGCCCCGCGCGTCGCGCGGCTGTCGACGGGCATCGGCGAGCTCGACCGGGTGCTCGGCGGCGGGCTGGTCCCGGGTTCGCTGGTGCTGCTCGGCGGCGCTCCGGGCATCGGCAAGTCGACGATCACCGCGGCGGCGCTCGGCAACCTCGCCGCCGCCGGGGAGCAGGTGCTCTACGTCTCGGGCGAGGAGTCGGCCGCTCAGGTGCGCCTGCGCGCGGAGCGCCTGGGCGGGGCCGCGCTCGAGGTGCCGATCGTCGCGAGCACGGACCTCGACGCGATCCTCGCGACGCTCGAGGCCGAGGCGCCCGCGGTCTGCGTGATCGACTCGGTGCAGGTGATGCACGCGAGCGGGCTCAGCGGCGCGCCGGGGTCGGTCGGACAGGTGCGCGAGGTCGCCGCACGCCTGATGCGCCTCGGCAAGGAGCGCGGGATCGCGATCGTGCTCGTCGGCCACGTGACCAAGGAGGGTTCGCTCGCCGGGCCGCGCGTGCTCGAGCACCTCGTCGACTGCGTGCTGAGCTTCGAGGGCGAGCGCGAGCGCACCTACCGAACGCTGCGGGCGCTGAAGAACCGCTTCGGCTCGACCAACGAGGCCGGCGTCTTCGAGATGCGCGACGAGGGGCTGGTCGAGGTCGAGGACGCCTCGGCGCGCTTCGTCGCCGAGGCCACGCGCGCACCTGGATCGGTCGTGCTCTGCGCGATGGAGGGCTCGCGCCCGCTGCTGGTCGAGGTCCAGGCGCTGGTCGCCCCGACCGAGCTCGTGCCACCGCGGCGGATGGCCAACGGGGTCGACCGCAACCGGCTCGCGCTCGTGCTCGCCGTGCTCGCGCGCCACGGGGGCATCGCGGTCGGGTCGGCCGATGTCTTCGTCTCGCTCGCCGGGGGCGTGCGCGTGGAGGAGCCGGGAGCCGACCTCGCGATCGCGCTCGCGGTGTCCTCGGCGGTCCACGGTGTCTCGCTCGGCAGCGGCGGCAGGCCGCTCGCGGCGTTCGGAGAGCTCGGCCTCACGGGTGAGCTGCGCCACGCCGCGCACCCCGACCGCCGCCTTTCCGAGGCGCGCAAGTTCGGGCTCCACGACGTCGTGGCCCCGGGCGAGCGACTGCCTCATCTGCGGTCCGCGCTGACCGCCGCGCTGGGTCGACAGCGCCCCGCTCGCGCCGCCTGAGTCGGCCGCCGCGCTGTAGGCGGGTTTTCGCACTGGAAAGCCAAAAAAGGAGGGACGTTTTCGACGGCTTTTGCCGTACAATCCATGCGCATGGCCTACTCCGGGGATGATGTGACGGAGTTGGATGCTCGCCAGGAACCCCGGTTGGTGCGGGCGCTGGAGATGATCGCTCCCGGCACCGCTGTCCGCGAAGGGGTCGATGCGATCCTGCAGGGGCGTACGGGTGCGCTGATCTGCATCGGCGACAGCGAGGACCTCGCCTTCCTCTACTCGGGCGGGATCAAGCTCGACGTCGACTACACGCCCGCGCTGCTGTTCCAGCTGGCCAAGATGGACGGCGCGATCATCCTCTCCTCGAATTCGACCAAGCTCGGCTGGGCCAACGTCCAGTTGATGCCCGATCCGACGATCCACTCGCTCGAGACGGGCACCCGCCATCGCACGGCCGAACGCGTCTCCAAGCAGACCGGTGCGTTGGTGATCGCGATCTCGCAGCGGCGCAGCGTCGTCTCGCTCTACCTCGACGGTGCCAAGTACATCCTCGAGGACATCCCGGTGGTGCTCGCCAAGGCCAACCAGGCGCTGCAGACCCTCGACAAGTACCGCAGCCGCCTCGACCAGGTTTCGATGCGCCTGACCGCGCTCGAGTTCGAGGGCGGGGTGACGCTGCACGACGTGCTGACGGTGCTGCAGCGTGCCGAGCTGGTGACCCGCATGGCCGTCGAGATCGAGCGCTTCATCGTCGAGCTCGGCGCCGAAGGCCGGTTGATCGAGATGCAGCTCGAGGAGACGATGGTCGGCGTCGCCTCGGACAAGTCGGCGCTGGTGCACGACTACATCGTCGATCCGGCCGGCGACCAGTTCACCAACGTGCTCGACTCGCTCACACGGCTCGCCCATCAGGACCTGCTCGATTTCGGCCGCCTCGCCGAGCTGCTCGGGTACGACCGCAAGCTGAACACGCTCGACCACCAGGCGAGCCCGCGCGGCCACCGCATCCTCGGGCGCATCCCGCGCCTGCCGATGCTGGTGGTGCACCGGATCGTCGCCGACTTCGGCGGCTTGGAAGAGATCCTTGCCGCGAGCGACGGGGAGCTCGAGTCGGTCGAGGGTGTCGGGGACGTGCGCGCGAAGGACATCCGCGAGGGCCTGCGCAGGCTGCAGGAGGTCAACCTCGTGGACCGCTATCTGCAAACTTGATACGACCGGTCGGCCGGCATCCGTGCCGCCGACCTGACACAGAGGAGGGACGTCATTTCCGAGACGCAGCTGGAGCAGCACGACATCGAGGATCTCGAGATCACGCGCGAGATCGTCCACATCGACTACGAGATCGGCGATCAGGTGGTCTATCCCCACCACGGGGCGGGCAAGGTCCTCAAGAAGGAGCAGAAGGAGGTGCTCGGCGAGACGCGTGAGTACCTCACGATCAAGATCCTTCACAACGACATGACCGTGATGGTCCCGTGTGAGAACGCGGGCCGCGCGGGACTGCGCCGCGTGATCCGCGAAGAGGCCGTCGCGAAGGTGCTCTCGGTTCTGCGCGACGACGTCAGCGAGATGCCCAAGAACTGGAACAGGCGCTTCAAGCACAACCGCGAGAAGATCAAGACCGGTGACGTCTACGAGCTGGCCGAGGTCGTACGCAACCTCGCGATCCGCGAGTCCGAGAAGGGCCTGTCGACCGGCGAGAAGCAGATGTACACCCGCGCCAAGAAGATCCTCGCCTCCGAGCTCATGTACGCGCTGGAGATGGAGGATGACGAGGCCGAGGGCCACCTCGACACGCTGATCGGCGAGGCGCACTCGACGCGGCTCGCGGCAGCCACTGCCTGAGCCCGGGTCCATCCCGCCCGGCTCGCGGTCGCTTGGCGCCGCGCCAACGCGCGCCGGGCGGGCCGCGAGCGAGCGGGTGGGCAGGCAGCCGTGACCGGGCGCGAGCGGCAGGTCGTGGCGATCCTCGCCGCGGGCGGCAGCGGAGCGCGGCTGGGCGCGGACTGCCCCAAGGCGTTCGTCACGCTGGCCGGGCGCCCGCTGCTGGAGTGGAGCCTCGACGCGCTGCGCGCCACCTGCGACCGCATCGTGATCGCGGTCCCCGAGGCCTACGCCGCCGGCGCCGATCTCGTCGCCGGCGCGGGCTCGCGTTCGCTGTCGGTGCGAAACGCGCTGCGCGCGGCGCCGGAGGCGACGATCGCGGTCGTCCACGATGCGGCGCGCCCGATGCTCGAGGCCGACCTCGTGCGCCGCTGCATCGCCGCGCTGGACGGGGCCGGCGCAGCGGTCGCCGCGGCGCCGGTGACCGACACGATCAAGCAGGCCGACGCCGGCCTGCGCGTCACCGCCACGCTCGACCGTTCGGGCCTGTGGGCGGTCCAGACCCCGCAGGCATTCGATGCCGAGACCCTGCGCGCCGTGCTCGAGGGCGATCCGGCGAGCGTCGCGACGGCCACCGATTGCGCCGCGCTGGTCGAGGCGACGGGCGCGACGGTGGCGATCGTGAAGGCCCCGGCCGAGAACTTCAAGGTCACGACCGCGCTCGATCTCGCCGTGGCCGAGGCCGTGCTGGGTGCTCGCGTCGACCGTCCCTAGAGTGCCGCCTGCCGTGCTGACCGACTACCACGTCCACCTGCGCCCCGACGGCGAGGAGACCCCCGCAGGGCGCTACTTCACGCCCGCTAACGCGCAGCGCTACCGCGAGGCCGCCTCCGAGCGCGGGATCGGCGAGCTCGGAGTCTCCGAGCACATCCACCGCTTCGCCCAGGCGCTCGACGTCTGGAAGCACCCCTCCTGGCGCGCCAGCGCCCTGGACGACCTCGACGCCTACTGCGCCTTCGTGCGCGAGCAGACCGACCTGCGCCTCGGTATCGAGGCCGACTACATCGCCGAGCGCGAGGACCGCATGGCCTCGCTGCTCGACGCGCGCGAGTGGGACTACGTCGTCGGCTCGGTGCACTTCCTGGGAGACGAGGCCGTCGACATGCGCGACAGCGAGTGGGACATCTGGCGCTCTTCCGACCCCGAGAAGGTCTGGAGGCGGTACTTCGAGACGCTCGGCGAGGCCGCGCGCAGCGGGATGTTCGACATCCTCGCCCACCCCGACCTGGTCAAGGTCTGGGGCAGCTCGGCCCCGGTGCCCGATGGGGACCTGCGCCGCTTCTACGAGCTCGCGCTCCCCGGCATCGCCGAGTCCGACGTCGCGATCGAGGTCTCGACCGCGGGCCTGCACAAGCCGGTCGGCGAGATCTACCCGGCGCGGGGCTTCCTCGAGCTGTGCCTGGAGGCCGGCCGGCCGGTGGCGCTGTCGAGCGACGCCCACGTGCCGGAGGATCTCGGCCGCGACTATGAGCAGGCGATCGATTGGCTGCGCGAGCTCGGCGTGACCGAGCTCGCGGTCTTCGAGGGCCGCCGGCGCCGCCTGGAGCCGATCGGATGAGCGGCGTGCGCAGCGGCATCGGCTACGACTCGCACCGGCTGGAGGAGGGCCGGCCGCTGATCCTCGGCGGGGTCGAGGTGCCGGGAGCCCAGCAGGGGCTCGCGGGGCACTCCGATGCCGATGCGCTGACGCACGCGGTCATCGACGCGCTGCTGGGCGCGAGCGCGATGGGCGACATCGGGCAGCGCTTCCCCGACACCGACGAGCGCTAGCGCGACGCGGACTCAATCGCGCTGCTGGCCGAGGTCGAGCTGCTGCTGGCCGGCCGCGGCTGGGAGGTCCGTAACCTCGACGCGACCGTGATCTGCCAGGCGCCCACGCTCGGCCCCCACCGCGAGGCGATGTGCGCCCGCCTCGCCGCCGCGGCCGGGCTCGAGACGGGGGCGGTCAGCGTCAAGTTCACGACCAACGAGGGCATGGGCTTCGTCGGGCGCGGCGAGGGGATCGCGGCGATGGCCGTG
>JBPCPD010000153.1:0-7600 GCA_050999535.1 Thermoleophilaceae bacterium | reverse complement strand
ACGCCGTTGCCGGCCAGCGCCATGGGGTGGAGCGCTGCCCGGATCGCATCCGCGGCCTGGAGCATCTCGCGCGCCTGCGGCTGGGGGGGCATGGTCTGGCGCCGCGGCAGCGGCGCCGCGTCGATCTCCTCCGCCATCACGTCCTCGGGCAGCTCGATATGGGTCGCGCCGGGCTTCTCGGCCTCGGCGACCTTGAACGCCTTGCGCACCACCTCGGGGATGATCCGTGGGTCGCTGAGGCGGGCGTTCCACTTGGTGATCGGCCGCATGACCCGCATGAGGTCGATGTACTGGTGCGACTCCTTGTGCATGC
The DNA here is from genome assembly GCA_050999535.1 of Thermoleophilaceae bacterium. Classification (GTDB taxonomy): domain Bacteria; phylum Actinomycetota; class Thermoleophilia; order Solirubrobacterales; family Thermoleophilaceae; genus JAAYBF01. Next base: position 7,287 of record JBPCPD010000153.1, on the reverse strand, counting down.
GCTCAAGGTCGCCCTGCCCGGTGAGCGCCACCAGCGGCGCGCGGTCGAGATAGGCGTCGGCGACCGCGGTCACCAGGTTCAGCGCCCCCGGACCGAGCGTACCCAGGCAGACCCCGGCCCTGCCGGTCAGCCGCCCGTAGGTGTCGGCCATATAGGCACCACCCTGCTCGTGGCGGACCGGCACGAACTCGATCGAGGAGCGCGCGAGCGACTCGTTGAGGTCGACCGTCTCCTCACCGGGGATGCCGAAGACGTGCTTGACGCCCTCGGCCTCGAGGCACTCGACGAACACGTTCGATGCGCGGCGCTTGGGCACGAGCGCAGGCTACCGGGGGCGCGAAGCGGCCTCCCACGCCCGTGCCCGCCAAGACCCTGTGCGCGGTGGCTCTGAGGCCCTGCGCAGCGGGACCGCTACCTTGGGGCCGCGAAGCGGTTAGGGGTCCACCGCTTCGAGGCACTCGCATGCGCCGCACCCTCCTGCTCACAGCCCTGCTCGCGCTGCTCTGCGCGCCCGCCGCAAGCGCGGCCACGACCTGGGTCGTGCGCGGCGCCGGGTTCGGCCACGGCATCGGCATGAGCCAGTACGGCGCCTACGGCTTCGCCCAGCAGGGCTCCAGCTACGACCAGATCCTCGCCCACTACTACCGCGGCACCGAGCTCGGCCGCGCCTCGAACCGGCCCGTGCGGGTACTGCTGCAGGCCAGCGATCCGTTCGTGCGCTTCCGCGGCGCGACCAGGGCGAGCGGCGGGCGCACGCTGAACCCGGGCACGACCTACGTCGTGCGGCCCGCAGGATCGGGAGGGCTCGCGCTGTTCGCGGGCTCGCGCCGGGTGGGCACCTACTCCGGCTCGTTTCGCGCGTTCCGTCGCGGCCGCACGCTGAAGCTGCTCGGCGGCGCGATCAACGGCGTCTCGTCGGGCAGCTACCGCGGCTCGATCGCGCTCCACCCCGGCGGCGCCGGCGGGGTCAGCGCGGTCAACTCACTGCCCGTCGACGACTACGTCAAGGGCGTCGTCGCCGGCGAGATGCCCTCAGGCTGGCACATCCAGGCGCTGCGCGCCCAGGCGGTCGCCGCCCGCACCTACGGCCTGGCGACCAACAAGTCGGGTGCGACCTTCGACCAGTACCCAGACACGCGCTCGCAGGTCTACCTCGGCCTCAGGGGCGAGACCGCGCGCACCAATCAGGCCGTCGCGGACACGGCGCGCCAGATCGTCACCTACAACGGCGAGATCGCGACGACGTTCTTCTTCTCGACCTCCGGCGGGCGCACCGAGGACGTCCAGAACTCCTTCATCGGGTCCGAGCCCCAGCCCTATCTGCAGAGCGTGCCCGACCCCCACGACGGCATCTCGCCCAAGCACCGCTGGCGCTTTCGCTTCTCGGCCGGCTCGCTCGGCGCCAAGCTCGGCGCGCCCGGCAGCCTGCGGTCGGTGCGCGTGATCAAGCGCGGCAGCTCACCGCGGATCGTCAGCGCGCGCGTGACCGGGTCGCGCGGCTCGACGACGCTCAGCGGCCCGTCGATCCGTGCCCGGCTGGGCCTGTTCGACACGTGGGCCTACTTCAACCGCGTCTCGACCTCACAGGCCCGCCAGAGTGGGGCCCGCGCCGCAAGCGCCGCCTTCCCCGAGCTCGTCGGGTCGATCATGCCGGCCCCGCGATCGCGCAGCGCTGTCGTCGAGCGCCGCGAGGGTCGGGGCTGGCAGCGGGTTGCCGGCGTCGAGCTGCGGCGCGGCGGGCGGTTTCGCACGACGGTCTCGGTGAGCGGGCTCTACCGCGTGCGCGCCGGCGCAATAGCCGGGCCGCCGGTCCGCGTGCGCGGCTGACGAACCTTCACGGCGTGAAGCGCACGGTCAGCACATCGCCGTCGCGGACCTCGTAGTCGCGCCCCTCCACGCGCAGCTTGGCTCGCTCGCGGGCCGCCGCGTAGCCGCCGGCCTCGACGAGGTCCTGCCAGCCGACGACCTCCGCGGCGACGAAGCCGCGCTCGATGTCGGTGTGGATGCTGCCCGCGGCGCGGCGCGCGACGGTGCCGCGCTCGATCGCCCAGGCGCGGCCCTCCCTGCCCTCGCCGGCGGTGAAGAAGGTGATCAGTTCGAGCAGCGCCCACGCTTCGCGGATGACGGTGGCAAGGCCCGACTCACCCGTCCCGAGCTCGGCGCGCATCGCCACGGCCTCCTCAGCGTCGAGCTCCGACAGCTCCGCCTCCAGCCGCGCGGAGACTGCCGCGGCGCGCGCGCCCGCGAGGGCTGCGTGCTCGGCGAGCGCCGGGGGTGCCTCGAGCGGATCGCCTTCGGCGACGTTGGCGAGGTAGAGCACCGGCTTGGCCGTCAGCGAAGCGATGTTGGCCAGCGCGGCGGGCGCGGCCTCGGGGACGGGCACCGAGCGCGCCGGGCGGCCCTCGCCGAGAGCCTCGACCAGCGCGCGCAGCCAGCCCTCCTCGGCGACCTTGGCCTTGTCGAGCGAGCGCGCCTCGCGGGCGACCTTGTCGAGCCGTCGCTCGGCCTGCTCGAGGTCTGCGTAGAGCAGCTCGGTCTCGATCGTCTCGACGTCTGCCATCGGGTCGACACGGCCCTCGGGGTGGACGACCTGCGCGTCGTCGTGCGCGCGCACGAGGTGCACGAGGGCGTCGGTCTCACGCACATTGGCCAGGAAGCGGTTGCCCAGGCCCTCGCCCTTGTGCGCGCCGCGCACGAGGCCCGCGATGTCGTGAAACTCGATCGTCTCGTAGACGGTCGGAGTCGCGCCGATCGTCTCCACGACGCGATCGAGGCGATCGTCGGGGACCTCGACGATGGCGACGTTGGGCTCGACCGTGGTGAACGGGTAGTTGGCAGCTTGGGCGCCGGCGCGGGTGAGCGCGTTGAACAGCGAGGACTTGCCGGCGTTGGGCAGCCCGAGGATCCCGACCTTCACGGCACGATCTCCGCCATCGCCGTGCCCAGCATCGCCCCGACGATGCAGTCGGTCGGGTAATGCACCCCGACGTAGGGACGCGAGAGCGCCATCGCGGTGGCGACGCCGTAGAGCAGCGGCGCGGGCAGCACGCGTGACAGCTCGCGCGCGGCGGCGAAGGCGGTCGCCGAGTGCGCGGATGGATAGGAGAGGGTCGAGACGGTCACCGACAGCGCCGGCATGTCCTCGAGCGCGGGCCGCGGGCGGCGCACGACCTGCTTGAGCGCGATGTTGACCAGATAGGCGATCCCGATCACGCGCATCGCGCGCAGGTAGGTGCGGCGGCGGGGCGGGTCGAGCAGCGCCCCGGCGATGCAGGTGGCCTGCCACAGCAGGCCGTGCTCACCGGTGCGCGTGAACGCCACCACGGCCGCCTCGACGGGCGGCTGGTGGCCGTGCGTGCGCAGCAGCCGCAGCAGAGCCAGGTCCAGCGCTTGCAGCATCGACGTTGCTCGCAGGGACGTCGGCTAGTGGGTGGCCCTGGAGGTACTGACAGGACCGACCACTAGAAGCCGACCTTCAGATCCCCGCGCTCACGCCTGATGTAGACCACCTGCGCGAGGTCGAGGCAGATCTCGGAGTCGTCGGTCTCGAGCGTGTGCAGGCGCTGGGACCGATCGTCGCCGACCGCCGCAACGAGCGCGTCGTAGGCCTCGACTGGCGCCCGCACCGCGAGCACCTGTCCGCCCGCGAAGCCGATGTCCATCCGCCTCAGCTCAGCCATGTGAGTCCTCCGCTCCATGTCGCGCCGGCTGGACGAGCCCGGTGAGCACGCCGCCGGTCGATTTAGGGTGGACGAAGGCCACCCTGCTGTCCCTGATGCCGGTGCGCGCCTGCTCGTCGATCAGCCGCACGCCGGCCTCGCGCATCCGCGCGAGCGCCGCGTCGATGTCGTCGGTGCGGTAGGCGACGTGGTGCATCCCCGGCCCGCTGCGCTCGAGGAAGCGCGCAAGCGCGCTGTCGGCCGACGCCGGGGTGACCAACTCGACGTGCGCGTCGCCGATCTCCAGCAGCGCCGCCTCGACGCCGAACTCCTCGACGGTCTCGCGGTGCTGCTCGCGCATCCCGAAGCGGTCGCGGTAGAGGGCGATCGACGCATCGAGATCCTCGACCGCGATGCCGATGTGGTCGATCTCCCCGAGCACGGCGCGGGAGTCTAGCCGCCGTCAGCTTGCGGCAACCGCTCGAGGTCGGCCCGATCCTGGGTGCTTCTGCGAGCCTCCCTCATCGCGCGGAGATCGACGAGCGAGCACACACCTTGACAAGCGCGGCTCCCGCCGAGGCGAGATCCAATCTGGTCGCCTCTGGCGCCCCCAGCGTGGCTCGCGGAGCGGAACCCGTCTCCGGTGTCACGTTGTGGTCGTGCTTCGTCCGGCCGGCGCCGCCGTCGCCCGCACGCACGCGCCGGTGGCACTCAGGCGGCGGAGCCGCCGTCGCCCGGCGGCAGGCCCTCCGAGGCCGCGATCCGCGGCTTGTGCGAGCCGTTCGCCTCGCCAACCTGCGCCAGCGGCTCCAACCGCGGCGGCCGGGCCGAGACCTCGCCGTGCGCGCCGACGATCCGGTCGATGTCGGAGCGCTCGAGCACCTCGCGCTCGAGCAGGGTCGACGCAAAAGCCTCGAGCAGCACGCGCTGGGCCGAGACGATCTGCAGCGCGCGGCGGTGCGCCTGGTCGGCGATGAACTGCTGCTCCTCGTCGATCAAGCGTCGCGTCGCGTCGGCCATCGAGTAGTCGGAGGCAGGCAGCTGCTTGGACTGCATCTGGGTCCCCATGCCGTAATCGGTCACCATCGAGCGGCTGATCTCGTGGACCTTGCGCAGGTCGTCGGCGGCGCCGGTGGTGACCTGGCCGAAGATCAGATGCTCGGTCACGCGCCCGCCGAGCAGCACGACCAGGTAGTCCATCAGCTCGTCCTTGGTCTTCAGGTAGCGGTCCTCCTGGGGCAGGTTCAGCGTGTAGCCCAGAGCGCGCCCGCGCGGGATGATCGAGATGCGATGCACGCGCTCGACGCTCGGCAGCAGCTCGGAGCAGAGCGCGTGCCCGGCCTCGTGGTAAGCGACGACGCGCTTCTCGTGGGCGGTGATCACCCGGCGCGACTGCATGCCGGCGACGACGCGCTCGAGCGCCGCCTCGAAGTCACCCGTCTCGATCGTGGTGCGGTGAGCGCGGCCGGCGAAGATCGCGGCCTCGTTGCAGATGTTCGCCAGGTCGGCGCCGGTCAGTCCGCTCGTCTGGCGCGCGACGACCTCGAGGTCGGCCTCGGGTGCAAGCGGCTTGCCACGCGTGTGCACCTCGAGGACCTGCAGACGCCCGTCGAGGTCGGGCGGGCTGACGAAGATCTGGCGATCGAAGCGGCCCGGGCGCAGCAGCGCCGGGTCGAGCTTGTCGAGCAGGTTCGACGCCCCGATGACCACGAGCTCGCCGCGGCCGGAGAAGCCGTCGAGCTCGACGAGCAGCTGGTTCAGCGTCTGGTCCTTCTCGCCCGAGATGTCGTTGCCGCGCGTGGAGCCGACGGCGTCGAGCTCGTCGATGAAGACGATCGCGGGCGCCTGCTTGCGTGCATCGCGGAACAGACGACGGATGCGCGAAGCGCCGAGCCCCGCGAACATCTCGACGAACGACGCGGCCGACTGGGCGTAGAAGGTCGCATTGGACTCGTGCGCGACCGCCTTGGCGAGCAGGGTCTTCCCGGTTCCCGGCGGGCCGTGGAGCAGGATCCCCTTCGGCACGGTCGCCCCGAGCGCGCGGAAGCGCTCAGGGTCGCGCAGGAAGTCGATGACCTCGCGCAGCTCGGCCTTGGCCTCCTCGACGCCGGCGACGTCGTCCCAGGCGATCGAGTCCGAGCTCGACGGTCTGATCTCCTGCGGCTTCGTGCGCGGCATGAACCGCAACATGAAGACCAGCACGACCGCGATCAGCCCCATGAAGATGATCGGCAGCCAGATGACCGCCCAGTCTTCGAAGTCCTGGAAGCTGAGCGCGGTCACGGCATCCATCGGTTCTCCCCTCTTCGGCCCAGGCGCGCCCGACCTTGATCAGTCGACGTGCTCGAGGCGCGCGTTGGGCCGGTAGCCGCGCCCGACCTTGGCGCAGGGGCGGCCGTCGAGGCGGACGACGTCGGCGGTGAAGTCATCCTGGCCGCGCAGCAGCGAAGAGCCCACGCCGTAGGAGTCGACGGGCGCGCCGGCGGCCTCGAACGAGCGGATCTTCTCGGCGTCGAAGCCTCCGGAGCAGACGATCTTCACCCGGCCGTGACCGGCGTCGTCGAGCGCGGTGCGGACGTGCTCGACCAGCTCGCGGTTGACGCCCGTCGGCCGGAAGCTGCCCATGCCCTCCCACAGAGCGCGATCGACGAGGCGCTCGGAGGTGTCAAGACGCACGCCCCAGAGCTGGGGCCCCAGCGCATCCGCGACCTCGAGCGCGGTCGCCACCGAGTCGTTGTCGAAGTCGACCAGCACGGTCACGTTCATCTGCCCGGCGTAGCGGGAGGCGAAGGCGTACGCGGCCGCCACGGTGTCCCCGCCGTAGGCGGCGATCAGCCCGTGCGGCACCGTGCCGACGCCGGTGCCGCCCCACCACGAGGCCTGTGCGTCGGTCGAGACGCCGATCGCGCCCGCGACGTGCGCCGCCCAGCCGTCGCCGGTCTGCACCAGCCAGTGATCGTGGCGCGCCGGGAAGAAGAGGATCGGCTTGCCGCCTGCGGCCTCGACGACCTCGCGCACGTTGCGCATCACCAGCGTGCGGCGGGCGAGGCAGCCGAGATAGACGGTCTCCAGGTGGGCGAACAGCGAGTAGTCGCCCTCGATCGTCATCACGGTCTCGAACGGCTCGATCTCCTCGCCCTCGTGCAGCGCACGCACGTCGAGCTCGTCGAAGCCCGGCGCCCAGCCGGCCGGGCCGGTCCTGCCGGCGCACTGCTTGACGATCGCGACCGCCTCATCGATGCCGCCCAGCACCGAGGACTCCTTCTGGAAGACCTGCATCGTGACGTGGGGCCGGCGGCCCTCTGCCTCGAGCAGCTCCTTGGTGAGGTTGAAGTAGGCGTCGGAGTAGTAGCCGTCGCGGATGCGCTGCACGGGCAGCCGGAAGACCTCCGGGGCGAGGCGGGTGCGAAGCGCCGTGTCGGCCATCGCCGCATCCTATGCGGCCGCCGTCGCCTTCCTCCGAAGCGGAGCAGGCCGTCAGGCAGCAGCCTCAGCCGCCGGCGGCCGGTTCGGCGCCCTCGACGCGCAGGATCTCGACGAGCGCCGCGCGCCCGACCTCGAGCTGCCGCGCGTCGGGCTCGCGCGTGCCCACCATGCGCTGGATCTCGTAGCCGGGGCGCCGCAGCGC
>JBPCPD010000149.1:0-3125 GCA_050999535.1 Thermoleophilaceae bacterium | reverse complement strand
CGGCAGGGCCCCGAGCTCGGCGGGCATCCCGAGCGGAATCTCGTGCGTGCGGCACTTCGCATCGCGGCCCTCGCGTTCCACGATCCGGTCGACGGCGAGCTTGGCCATCCGGCGCCAGGTCGTGAGCTTGCCGCCGGTGATCGTGACCAGCCCCGAGCTGGTCTCGTAGAGCTCGGCCTTGCGCGATATGTCGACCGACTTCTTCGGGTCGCCGGTCGAGATCAGCGGACGCACGCCCGCGTAGGCGCCGGTCAGGTCGGAGACCTCGAGCGAGGTGGCGAAGAACGCGTTGGTCGCGTCGAGCAGGTACTCGAGGTCCTCGGCCCCCGGCGGGACGTGGTCGAGCGAACCGTCGTAGTCGATGTCGGTCGTGCCGATCAGCGTGCGCCCGAGCCAGGGCAGCACGAAGATCGAGCGCCCGCCGGCGGCCGGGACGATCGCCCCCGCGACCACGGGCAGCCGCTGCTGGGAGACCGTCACGTGGGTACCGCGGCTGGGCCGGATGCGCGGCACCTCGGCCTCGTCGTGGAGCTCGTCGGGGCGGAGGCGATCGGCCCACACGCCGGTCGCGTTGACGACGTTGGTCGCGCACAGCTCGAACTCCGCCCCGCCGGCGCTCTCGCGGCAGATCACGCCGGCCGCGCGACCCGCGCGCTCGACGAGGCCGGTGACCTCGACGCCGTTGGCGCAGACCGCGCCGAAGCGCTCCGCCTCGGCGAGCACGGTCAGCACCAGGCGCGAGTCGTCGGTCTGGCAGTCGTAGAACAGATAGGCCGACGTCGGCTCGCGCAGCGCGAGCGCAGGCAGCAGCTCGAGCGTCTCGATCGCGTCGATCGTCCGGTGGCGGTCCGGGCTCCACTCCTCCTCCCCGCTGCGCCGCGCCTCGCCGCGGCGCCGGCGCAGCCGCTCGCTGGCCATCACGTCGTACATGTTCAGCCCGACCCCGGTCAGCCGATCGTGCGAGCGGCCCTCGAACGCCGGGATCAGAATCGGCAGCGGGTGCACGAGGTGCGGCGCGAGGCGGACCATCAGCTGGCGCTCGAGCAGCGCCTCGCGCACGAGCCCGAGGTCGAAGTTCTGCAGGTAGCGCAGCCCGCCGTGGACGAGCTTCGACGAGCGGCTGGAGGTGCCCGAGGCGTAGTCGGCCTTCTCGACCAGCGCGACGCTGTAGCCGCGCGAGGCGGCATCGAGGGCGACCCCGGCGCCGGTGATGCCGCCGCCGATCACCACGACGTCGAACTCGTCGCGTTCGAGGGCCGCGAGGGCGTCGGCGCGTGCGATCACTCGAGGTAGGTGACGAAGTCGACCGGGGGCCGGCGGTCCGGAGGCGACTGCTCCTGGCGCGCCGGTCCGAGATGGATCAGTCCGACGAACAGCTCGTCCGCGCCCATCCCGACCGCCTGCGCGCCGTCGGGAGTGCGCAGCACGCCGGGTGTGCGCCAGTAGCCGGCGAGCCCGCGCGCGTGGGCGCCGAGCAGCACCGCGTAGACGGCACAGGCCGCGGCGCAGAGGTCCTCCTCGTCGCGCAGCGAGTCGCTGCCGTCGAGCACGACCGAGGCGCAGACGAGCGTCGGCGCGCGGTCGAGCTTGGCGGCCGCGTCGGGGGCGGCGGACTGCTTGAGTCGCGCGAGCGCCTGCGGGCCGAGCACGCGGAAGCGCCACGGCTGGGTGAGATGGTGGTTCGGGGCCCAGCGGGCGAGCTCGAACAGCTCCTCGAGCGTGGCGCGATCGACGCGGTCGGAGCCGTAGACCTTGTGCGTGCGCCGCTCCCGGATCGCCTGGTCGAGCTCCACGCGATCGACGCTACAGGATCGGTTGGGCCGCGATCGCGAGCGCCTGCGGGCCACAGCCGGACCTCGGCCGCACGTCCCGGACGCTACAGCCAGCTTCACGGGGTCTCCGCGAGTGGCAGGTGCTCGGCGCCGTCGGGCCCCGCCGCGACGGCGAAGGCGTCGCGCAGCGTCGCCGCGTCGAAGGCCTCGGCGGCGCGGCGCAGGCCCTCGTCATCACCACCGGTGACGACCCACAGCAGCTCCTCGTCGGTCGGGCGCAGCGCGGCGATCAGCCCGGTCTCGGGCCCGGCCGTGCGCGCGACGTCGCCGCGCTCGTCGAGCAGCTCGAGCTCCTGCCCGGTCGCCCCGTAGCGCGCGAAGACCCCGCTCGCCCCCGGGTCGTCCTCGAGCACCTGCGCGCTGACCAGCTCGCGTGTGCTCTCCCAGCGCCCGACGACCACGCGCGCGACGTTCTGGGTGCCGGCCGCCCCGAGCGCCGCGCCGGTCGCGGGCACGCCGGCATCGCGCAGCGTCTGCTTGACCGACTCGCACGGGTCGGACTCGGCGTCCTCGCACTCGACTCGAGTCGGTAGGCGCTTGCCCTCGAGCCCGTGCAGGAAGGGCTCGGGGAACGCTCCGACGATCGTGCGCACATCCATGGCGCCACGGTAGTCGCGGTAGTCGCGGTAGTCCCACTGGACCACGTCGCCGGGCGAGAGCTCGTACTCGGCCGCGCCGCGATCGGCCAGGAGGCAGTTGACGTAGTAGAACCAGTCCTCGGTTCCCCCGGCGCCGCCGCCCGCGATCCCGTCGATCTCCTGCACGGAGTCGCCGCCCCGGCGCGTCTGGACATCGTGCCCGGCGCGGAGGAGGCGCAGCACGGTCTGGTCCTGGCGGACCCGCTCGCGCCGCGCGGAGGAGAGCAGCCGCTCGCCGAAGTCACGCGTGACGCGCAGCGTGACGCCGTCGCCCGCCTGATCGTCCCCTGCGCCCGGCCCGCAGCCGGCCCCAGCCGCGAGCATTACGGCGACGGCCAGACAGAGCGCGGCCAATCGGGGCATCAGCGCACGGTAAGGGTTCGTGACGGGCCTGATCAACCCGCCAGGACTTGATCAGCCGCGGCGAGTCGCAGCCGCGGCGAGCGCGGCGAGCAGGCCGAGGGCGCTGAGTATCAACGCGCCCGCCACGGTGATCATCGCCGTGTTGTCGTGCACGTAGGCGAGCGCGTCCCCGCCCCGCAGCGCCACCGTGGCGGTCCCGGCGAGGGCGAGCAGCAGCGCACCCGCTCCCGCGGCCACGCCGAGGCCCAGCGCGGCGACCCGGTCGGCCGCCGCCTGCGCCGCGCCGGCGAGC
>JBPCPD010000121.1:0-4422 GCA_050999535.1 Thermoleophilaceae bacterium | reverse complement strand
GGCGATGCTCCCACCGCCCGCGCCGACGGTGTGCACGTCGACCATCGGCAGCGCGAGCGCGCGCCCACCGACCTCGCGCCCGCCGGTCACCGCGACGCGCCCACCGGTCACCAGCGACACGTCGCAGGAGGTGCCGCCCATGTCGAGTGCGACCGCATCGCGGTCGCCCGCGCTGCGGGCGGCCGCGACCGACCCACCGGCAGGACCCGAGAGCACCGCCCAGGACCCATGCGCGGCGGCGCTCGCGGCCGGCGCGACCCCGCCGCTGGACAGCATGATCTCCGCCGGCGGCAGTCCCTCGCGCTGGAGGCGGCGCGCGAGGCGCTCGAGGTAGCGACCCAGCAGCGGCGAGAGCGCCGCGTCGAGCACGGTGGTCGCGAGGCGCTCGTACTCGCGCACCACCCCGGCGGTCTCGTGCGAGGTCGACACGTGCGCGGCGGGGAGCGCGTCGCTCACGGCCGCCGCCGCAGCACGCTCATGAGCAGTGTGGCGAAAGCCCCACAACAGGCACACGGCGACGCCCTCGACCTCGTCGTCGAGCACGAGCTCGAGGCGGCGGGAAAGCTCGGCTTCGTCGAGTGGCGTGAGCACGCCGTCGGGACCGCAGCGCTCGGGCGCGGCGACGCGCAGCTCGGGCGGGACAAGCGGGGCCGGGCCCGCGGCGCAGAGGTTATAGAGCTGGGGTCGTGCTTGACGGCCGAGCTCCTCGAGGTCGGTGAAGCCCTCGGTGGCGACCAGCGCGGCGCGTGCGGTGCGCCCCTCGAGCAGCGCGTTGGTGGCGACCGTCATTCCGTGCACGAGCCGTCGCACTCCGTCGGGCCGCGCGCCGGCGTGGGCGAGCGCCTCCTCGATCGCCGCGATCACGCCCTCCGAGTGGTCACGGGGGGTTGTCGGCGCCTTCCCGGTCGCGAGCCCGTCCGGGGTCAGCAGGACGGCGTCGGTGAAGGTGCCGCCCACGTCTACGCCGAGAACCATGGCTCCACGCTAGACGGTGTACCACCACCTACCCGACTGGTCCCGGGCCCCGGTCAGGCCGCGCTTGCGGAGAGCGCTTCGAGCGCCTCGTCGAGATGCTTGTGCGACGGGCAGTACTTGCTCGCGGGCAGCGGCACACGCTGACAGGAGGTGCCCTTGCGGGTGGTCGCGTGGCAGCACAGCGGGCTGCCGTCGAAGGTCACGCCCTCGCGTGCCTGGCCGTCGACGTACTCCGTGGCCAGTGAGATCTGGTGCTCGACGACCCGGTAGACGTGCAGCTGCGCGCTCATCGGGAACAGCGCGCGGACGTCGTTGAACAGCGTCCGCACCGGACGTGCGAAGTAGTGGCGGTCGGTCGCGAGGCGCTCCATCGTGGACTCACAGGTGCGCAGCAGGTGCTGGCGGCGCTCGCAAGTCGCCCGCGCACCATCGGCGAGCACCTGGGGTGCCAGATCTCGGTAGATCGCGCGGCTGAACTGGTACATCAACCTCCCTCCCCTTCCCGCCACGGCCGTCGGGCCGTTCGTCGCTCGACAACGAGGATTGGAACATCGGCTTCGTTACTTCACAACGAATGCAACGTTAAGCTCGGGTTAAAGGCTGGAAGTCGAGCGTCAGGCGGACAGCGCGCCGTACACCGAACCGCTGCCAGATGCCGCGCGCGGCCACGCCAGGACCGGAACCGTTCAGCACGGTTCGCGCAGCAGCCAGTCCATCCGGCGGCGGGCGTAGAGCAGCGGCTCGCCGGGCTCAACGCGCCCGCCGTCGAGATCGCCGATCAGGATCGTGTGGTCGTAGCGCTCGAAGTTCACCGCGCGGGTGCAGCGCAGGTAGGCGAGCGTGCCCTCGAGCTCGGGCACGTCCCCGTCCCAGCGCCACTCGACCCCGGCGAACTTGTCGTCGCCGCGGCCGGCGAAGGTGCGGGCGAGCACGAGCGCATCGGCGCCGAGCAGATGGACGGCGAATCGTTCGCAGACCACGAGTGCCGCGTGGCAGCGAGAGCCGTGGTCGATCGAGACCAGCAGCGAGGGCGGGTGGGTGCTGTAGGAGGCCACCGAGGTCGCGGCCAGGCCGCAGGGCTCCCCGTCGGCGCGGCGGGCCGTGATCACTGCGACTCCCGAGGCGAGCGCGGCCATCGCCTCGTGGAAGAGCTCGACGGTGCTCGCCTCCGGCACGCGGGCCATGCTAGTGGTCCCTCCTGCAAGTACTGACCCGTTTGGCGGCGTCTGGACGCGCCTGGCTGCGCCCGCGATGCTCGCCAATGCTCTGGCATTGGCTGCGCTCCCGAGCTTGCCAGCCACGCCCAGTCGCTCGCCAAAGCGCGCCAGTACTTCTCGGAGGAACCACTAGTTCCAGTGCTCCCACCGCGCCTACTCCCAGTGCTCGATCCGCGCCTCCTCGGAGCCGTCGAGCACGACGTGGCAGCCGTCCCACGCGGGGTCCGTCGCGGGCAGATCGACTCGCTGGTGGGCGCCGCGGCTCTCCTCCCGTGCGAGACATGACGCGGCGACCAGGCGGGCGAGCGGATCGGGATCCCTGCCCAGGCGGTGCAGGCCGGCCGGCTCGCGCAGCAGCCCGGCATCGCGCCACAGAGCCTCCCGCGTCCGCCGCGACGGCGCGACCGCTGCAGGGGGCGCCGGGTCGGACACCCCGGACCCGTGGCCGGCATGGGGCGCGTCGAGCGCCGCGAGCGCCGCGCGGCGGCCGAAGACGAAGCACTCGGCAAGCGAGTTGGAGGCGAGCCGATTGGCGCCGTGCAGGCCGGTGCAGGCGCACTCGCCGATCGCCAGCAGGCCTGCCAGCGAGGCGCGGCCGTCGACGTCGGTCGCCACTCCGCCCATGGTGTAGTGGGCCGCCGGAGCGACGGGGACCGTCTCGCGCGCCGGGTCGATGCCCTCCTCGGCCAGCGCGACGGCGATGTTCGGGAAGCGCGCCAGGTCGATCTCCCGCAGGTCGATCGCGACCGCCCGCGCGCCGCTGTGCTGCAACTGCGCCCTGATCGCGAGCGCGACCTCGTCGCGCGGGGCGAGCTCGTCGACGAACCGCTCGCCGTCGCCGCCGAGCAGCGTCGCGCCCTCGCCGCGGACCGCTTCGGTGATCAGAAAGCCGTCGCGCGGCCCGTCGCTGACGAGCGCCGTCGGGTGGAACTGGCACAGCTCGAGGTCGGCGAGGTCGGCGCCGGCAGCGTGGGCGAGCAGCAGTCCGGAGCCCGTCGCACCGCGCGGATTGGTGGTTCGGATCCACAGCGCGGCGGCCCCGCCGGTGGCGAGCACCACGCCGCGGCACCCGATCGCGCGGGCCCCGGTGGTCCCGGCCGCGAGCACGCCGGAGCAGCGATTCCCGCCGCCGAGCAGCGCGACCGCCTCGGCACCCTCGAGCACGTCGATGCGTTGGTGGGTCGCGGCGAGCGCCGAGAGCTGGCGCGTGATGCGCATGCCCGTCGCGGCGCCGCCCGCGTGGACGATGCGCCGAGCCGAGTGGCCGCCCTCGAGCCCGAGCGCGAGCGCGCCGTGGCGGTCGGCGTCGAAGCGCACGCCGAGGCGCTGGAGCTCGTGCACGCGCTCGGGCGCCTCCTCGGACAGGATGCCCACGGCCGCCGGTCGCGCGGCGCCGCGACCCGCGGTGAGCGTGTCCGCGCCATGGCGCTCGGGCGAGTCCTCGAGCGCGAGCGCCGCCGACATGCCGCCCTGGGCCCACCAACTTGAGGCGTCCGGCAGCGGTGAGCGCGATATCAGCGCGACGCGTGCGCCCTCACGCGCCGCCACGAGTGCACAGAACAGCCCGGCCGCGCCGGCTCCGACCACCGCGAGGTCGGTCCGCGGCGGTGTGGAGGCGGCGGTGCGCACTGGACGGCGGGTACGGTAACGCCGATCGCTGCGCCGCTCTACTTCAGGCACCCGGCGTCCCTCGGCCACGACACCGGCGCCCATCCCGAGCGCGCCGAGCGGATTATCGCGCTCGAGGCCGCGCTCGCCGAACGCGACTGGCTCGGCTACGAGGTCCGCGAGGCGCCGGCGGCCACCGACGACGCCCTGCTGGCAGTGCACACGCAGTCGCACCTCGATGCCGTGCGCGAGCACTGCGGGGCGAGACTTGCCTTCGACGCCGACACCCCGGTGGGCGCGGGCTCGCTCGAGGCGGCGCTGCACGCGGCGGGCGGGGCGTGCGCGCTCGTCGACGCGCTGCTCGGCGGGGAGGCCGCGACCGGCTTCTGTGCCACGCGGCCGCCCGGCCACCACGCCGAGCCCGGTCGCGCGATGGGCTTCTGCCTGTTCTCGAACGTCGCCGTCGCGGCGCGTCACGCGCTCGCCGCGCACGGCGTCGAGCGCGTGCTGATCCTCGACTGGGACGTCCATCACGGCAACGGCACCGCGGCCGCGTCCCACACGGCGCCGGAGGTGCTCTACGTGAGCATCCATCAGTGGCCCTTCGATCCCGGCACGGGCG
>JBPCPD010000022.1:0-7164 GCA_050999535.1 Thermoleophilaceae bacterium | reverse complement strand
CGGCTACGGCGAGCGCGAGGCGACCGGCACCTCGCTCGCGGCGATCACGGTGATCGCCGCGCTCGGCGCCGGCGCCCACGCGCTCTACGGCAACGTCGATCCGGTCGCGGCGCTGCTGGTCGGCCTGCCCGCCATCGGCGGCGTGCTCGCGGGGACGGCGCTGCAGCAGCGGATTTCCGAGCGGGCGGTCGCGGCCGGGTTCGCCCTGCTGCTCGTCGTCTCGGCGGGGGTGCTGGTGCTCTGATGGAGCTCGCCGATCTGATCGGTGCGCTTGCGATCGGCCTCGCGGCGGGGATAGCGGGCGGTCTCGTGGGCGTCGGGGGCGGCGTGCTGCTGGTACCGGGCCTGGTGATCTTCCTCGGCGCGTCGCAGCTCTGGGCCGAGGCCACCTCGCTGCTGGCGACCGTGCTCGTCGCGGGTGTCGGCGCGTGGCGCCAGAGCGGTTACGGCAACCTGCGCCTGCGCGACGGACTCGTGATCGGGGTGCTCTCCCCGCTCGGCGTGCTCGCCGGCACCGTGGTCGCCAACGCGGTCCCCGAGCGAGCGCTCGAGTTGTCCTTCGCCGCGGTGCAGCTCGGGTTCGCCTACGAGCTCGCGCGCCGTGCCATCGGTGGTCCCCACCGCGCGGACGATGCGCCCGTGAATGCCAGCGGGTAGCCTCGTCGGCGCGTGACGATTCTCGAGTTCGAGACCCGCGAGCGAGACGATCATGTCCACCTCGCCCTGCGCGGTGAGCTCGACCTCTCGACGACCGAGAAGGTCGAGGCCGAGCTGCGCCGGGTTGAGCAGTCCCACCCGCCCGTCGTGGTCCTCGACCTCTCCGAGCTGACCTTTCTCGACTCGACCGGCCTGCGGCTGATCGTGACCGCCGACCAGCGCGCGCGCCAGAGCGATCGCCGCCTGACGATCGTCAAGGGCCCCGGCACCGTGCAGCGCGTCTTCTCGATCACCAAGCTCGACGAGCGCCTCGACATGGTCGACAGCGCGGCCGACGTGACCGCCGGCTGAAGCGACCGGCGCGAGCGCCGCCACGCACCCGCACCCTGGCCGCTCGACGGCGTAGTCTTGACGCATGGGCGCCGCTGATCCAACCGCTCGTCCGGAGATCGCGCTGCTGCTCGCGCGCGGCGAGGAGCGGGGCTGCATCAACCTGTCCGAGCTGGAGGAGCGCGTCCAGGCACTCGACCTCTCCGACGAGGAGGCCGAGCAGGTCAACGAGCGCATCGAGGCACGCGGCATCGCGCTGACCGACGACTGCGGCCGGGTCGGGGTCGAGGACACCCACTACAACCCCGACGACCTCAACGGCGTCACGACCGACGCGCTGCAGCTGTTCCTCAACGAGCTCCGGCGCTACCCGCTGCTGACCAAGGAGGAGGAGGTCGCGCTCGCCAAGCGGATCGAGCAGGGAGACCTCGAGGCCAAGGAGCGGATGATCAACTCGAACCTGCGCCTGGTCGTCTCGATCGCCAAGAAGTACCAGGGCCAGGACCTGTCGCTGCTCGACCTGATCCAGGAGGGCATCTTCGGGCTGATCCGCGCCGCGGAGAAGTTCGACCATCGCCGCGGCTACAAGTTCTCGACCTACGCGACCTTCTGGGTGCGCCAGGCGATCCAGCGCGGGCTGGCCAACAAGGCGCGCACGATCCGGATCCCGGTTCACATCGGCCAGCGCGAGCGCAAGATCGCGCGCGCCTCGCGCGATCTCGGCGCGCGGCTCGGCCGTGATCCGACCGACACCGAGATCGCCGCCGAGGCCGAGCTTCCGGTCGAGCAGGTCGAGGAGGTCCGAGCGGCCGCGCGGACGGTGACGAGCCTCGATCGCAAGGTCGGGGAGGAGGGTGACACCGCCTTCGGGGATCTGCTGCCAAGCGAGGAGCCCGAGCTCGAGGAGGAGATCCAGGTCAGCCTCGCGCGTGAGACGCTGCGGCGCACCGTCGCCGAGCTGCCCGAGCCCGAGCAGCGGGTCATCCGCCTGCGCTACGGGATCGACGGCGGCGAGCCGAAGCCGCTGCGCGAGACCGGGCGCGAGCTGGGCCTCTCGGCCGAGCGGGTGCGCCAGCTCGAGTCGCGCGCGCTCAAGCGCCTCTCCAGCGAGCGCGAGCTCGATGCGCTGAGGGATGCCGCGTGAAGATCCTCGTGCTCGTCTCCGAGCCGATCTCCGGCGAGGTGATCAAGAGCGCCGTCGGCAGGGACGCCGCCGAGAACGCGGAAGTGCTCGTGATCGCTCCGGCGCTCAACAGCAGGCTGCGCTTCTGGGCCTCCGACCCCGATCCGGCGATCGAGCGGGCCGATGAGGTCGCTCAGGAGAGCGTCGAGCGCATGGGCGAGGAGGGCGTCGACGCCGCGGGCGGGACCGGCGAGTCGGATCCGCTGCAGGCGATCGAAGATTCCCTGGTGACCTTCCACGCCGACGAGATCGTGCTCTGCACCCACAAGGGCGGCAAGCGCAACTGGCTCGAGGACGGCGTCGTCGACGATGCGCGCGAGCGCTTCACCGACCGCCCGGTTCGCCACCTCGAGATCGAGTAACGGCCCCGAGACGCAGGTAGGTACCGGTAGTGGCTCAGCCGGCGCGCTCGCCGACATCCTGCTCGGCCACCGCGAGCGGCGGCAGCGCGGCAGCGGGCGTGCGCGCGACGCACGCGGCGAGCACGATCAGCGGCAGGCCGGGCGCGAAGCGCGCCGGACGGCCCTCGTCGGCGCCGCTCTCCGCTTGACCGGCACGCAGCTCGAGCAGGTGCAGGACCGCGGCGCAGGTCGGCGCCTGCGGCGTCTCCTCGCCGACCTTGCCTGCGAGCGCGGCGAGCTGGAGCTGCTCGGCCGGGTCGCAGCCGGCGAACATCTGACCGAGCGCGGCGACCAGGAACGTGTGCACCCGCTCGAGCAGCAGGTCGTGGTCGAGGGCCGACCGCCCCGGCGCGGGGCCCGCGTCGGCTGCCTCCTCGCCCGCGACGATGCGCGCGATCTGGCCGCCGAAGACCGAGCGCAGCGACTCCGGCGAGAGGCCCGCCTGCAAGGCGCAGCGGAGGTTGGCGACCGCGGCGAACGAGGGCGAGCTGTAGGGAGCGTCGCTGGCGAAGACGATGTGGCGCGGCGCCACGAGCGCGTAGAGGGCGAGCAGGTCGCTGGCCGACCACCAGGCGGTGTCGAAGAACAGGTTGCGGTGCTCCTCGGTCGCGCGCCAGATCCAGGCGAGGTCGCTGATGCCTGCGTGGGCGAGAATCAGCCGCAGGTCGGGGTGGCGCTCGCAGATCGCCACGGCGTGGCGGCCGAGCGCGGGGATGCCGCGACCGGCGTGGACGAGCACCGGCAGGCCGCGCGCGCCCGCGAGCGCGAAGACGTCCGAGAGCTCGGGGCTGTCCAGCGCGAAGGCCTCCGCACGTGGGTGCAGCTTGATTCCCACGGCGCCCGCGCCCAGCGCCCGCCGCGCCTCGGCGAGCGGATCGGCACGCGGGTCGAGCCGGCAGAAGGCCACCAGGCGACCCTCGGAGGCGGCGGCCGCCTCGATGACCATGTCGTTCGCCGGCGGGTACCCGCCCGGATCGTGCATCGGGAACACCACGCCGCGCGCATCGCACGCCGCCAGCGCACCGGTCAGCTGAGCGGGCGTCGCCTTGAAGCCGTCCGGGTCGTTGCTGCCGATGTGGGTGTGGGCGTCGAAGAGCTCGAGCCCGGGAGCCTGGTCTCTGAGCGTGCCCAGCCACGGTACGAGCTGCTCGTCTCCGAACACGCGCCCAGACTACTCAGCGCCTGGAGCGACCGGCCCTCAGCGCGCGCGGCGATTCAGGACGCGACCGCGCCCGCGTGGCGGCTGCCGCGCCGCCCGGCGGCCGGCCGGCGTGCGCTCTGGGCAGCCTCGCGGTCGGAGAGGAAGCGCAGCACGGCGCGATGGGTCTCCGCCGGGGCTTCGAGCTGGGGCACGTGGCCGCAATCGAGCTCGACGTGGCGCGCGCCCGGCAGGACGCGTCTTACGTGCCGAGCGAACCCGATCGGCACCAGGCCGTCCTGGCGGCCCCAGAGGAACAGGCTCTCGGGCTGCAGGCTTCCGAGGCGGCTCCAGAAGCCGTGCGGGCCATGGGGCTCCTCGAGGTAGATGTTGCGCGCGGCGGCGTAGAACGCGGCGCGCCCGCGCGGATCGAGGTAGGCGCGCAGGAACTCGTCGACGCCCGCCGCGGTCCAGTTCTCGCGAGCTCCCGGCACGACCCGCCGGGCGATGCCCTCCACGAGGCGCCGTGGGGCCGGCTGCAGGACGCCGAGCTTGGGCGAGACCAGCCGCCGTGGGGCGGCCCCGGGACGCCCGCGCAGCCACGCGAGCGAGGGCGCGAGCAGCACCAGGCGCTCGACGCGCTCGGGGGCGCGCAGCCCCAGCTCGATCGCGGCGCGACCGCCCATGCTGTTGCCGAGCACCGCGGTACGGTCGATGCCCAACGCGTCGAGCACCGCCGCCGCCGCAGCGGCGAAGAAGGCGGGGTCGTAGGCGCCGAGCAGCGGCTTGTCGGAGTTGCCGAAGCCCGGCAGGTCCATGGCGATCACACGGTGGTTGTCGGCGAGGGCGGTGACCGTCGGCAGGAACGAGGCCTTGGTCGCGCCGAGGCCGTGGAGCATCAGCACCGGCGGCCCCTCGCCGGCCTCCATCAGCGAGATCGAGCCCGCGTCGGTGTCGACCGAGCGGAAGCGCAGGCGCCCCGGACCCGACTCGTCCGCGGTGGCGGCGAGAAAGCCGACGCCGAGGTGCAGGTCTCGGCGGACGGTCAGCCGGCCGCTGCGAAAGGCGGCCATCCCGCCGCGGACGTCGCGGACGATCTTCGTCCAGGTGACCCTGTCGGCGCCGAGGATCGCATCGGCGCGCTTGCCGCGGTCGGCCGGGACGAGCTGGGCGCCACGGGAGTCGACCAGGGCATCCCAGGCCCGATCGCCGTCAACCCAGAGCCGGATGCGGCCGGGACGGCGGACGTCGGAGACCGAGGCGTCGAAGCGCCCGATCAGCGTCCGCAGAGCGGTTGGCGAGCAGGGGTCAGCCACGCCGTGGCCCCCTGCCGGGTCCGTGCCTCACTCCGACATCATCCCATGGGGCCAGGTCGGCCAGGCGCCTTGGCGCGTTGGCGCTCGACGCGTGCGTCGCGCCAGATCGCCTTAAAGGCCCGTCGAACCCCTATCCCGGCAGGCCCTGCTCCAGCGCACCCTTGACCGCGGCATCCACCGCGTTGAGACGGAACAGCGCCAGTGCCTCGGCACTGCGAAAGCGGCGTCCCGGCAGCGTGTCGGGTCCGTGGTGGCCGAGCACGCAGTGCTGCAGGGCGAGCAGGGTCGCGGGCGGGAACGCGGGCCGCCGCGCGGCGTGCTCAAAGAGCAGCTGGCTGCCGAGCGCGAGGTGCCCGAGTAGGGCGCCGCTCTCGCTCAGCCCGATCTCGGCGCCATAGGTGAACGCGCGCGTCTTGCCGAGGTCGTGGACGATCGCCGCCGTCAGCAGCAGGTCCGAGTTCAGCCGCCGGTGCAGGCCGCAGGCCTCCAGCGCGAGCGTCGTCACGGCGACCGTGTGCTCGAGCAGCCCGCCGAGGTAGGCGTGATGGCCGGCGCGGCTGCAGGGCGCGCGGCGCAGCTCGGTGCGCAGCCCCTCGTCGGCCAGCATCGCCTCGAGCAGGGCGCGCTGGTCACGATCGTGGACCTCGCGCGCCAGGTGCTCGAGAAAGCCGTCGAGCTCATCGAGGTCGCGGTAGGCGGTCGGCAGGAGCTCGGCGCGGTCGAGGCCGTCCCCGTCGACGCGGCAGATGTCGCGCGCCTCGACCTGCAGCTCGTCACGGAAGCGCTCCACGCGCCCGCGCACGCGGACGACGTCGCCGCGCTCGAAGCGCCCGGCGAGGAAGTCGGCATCCCGGAACGCGCGCGCGGGGACCGAGCCGGTGCGGTCGCGCAGCTCGAGCGCGAGGTAGGCCGATCCGCTGCGCGCGGTCAGGCGGTCCTTGCGAGCGCACGCGAAGACGCCGTCGAGGTCGGTGCCGGCGCGCAGCTGCGCCACCGTGATCCGTGCGGGGGTCGAGGTTGCGATGCGCCCATGGTGCGGGCCGCGTCGGATCGAAGCACCCGGTCCGGCGGCGCGCTGCGTTACCGTGAAGACGATGTCCGACTTGATATGGAGCGAGCGGCCGTCGCTGCGCCGTCCGGTGCTGATCGCGGCGTTCGGGGGCTGGAACGACGCGGGCGATGCCGCCTCGGCCGCGGTCGAGTTCATCGGCGCGCGCTTCGAGCCGCGCGAGGTTGCGCGCATCGACCCGGACGAGTTCATCGATTTCACCGACGTGCGCCCGACGGTCCGCCTGACCGAGGGCCAGCTGCGCGAGATCGACTGGCCCGCGACGACGATCTCGGCCGTCGAGGTCGCCGGCGCCGAGAGCGACCTCGCCATCCTGCAGGGCGCCGAGCCCGCGATGCGCTGGCGCCGCTACTGTGCCGCCGTCGTCGAGGCCGCGCGCGATCTCGACGCACGGATGGTGATCACGCTCTGCGCCCGGCTGGCCGACGTCCCGCACACGCGGCCGGTCTCGATCTCCGCGACGGGCTCCGATCGCGACCTCGTCGACAAGCTCGGCCTCGACCACACCAACTATGAGGGGCCGACCGGCATCGTCGGCGTCGTCCAGCACGCCTGCGCGGAGGCGGGGCTGTCCTCGCTGAGCCTGTGGGCCTCGGTGCCCCACTACGTCGCGGCCGCGCCCAACCCGAAGGTCGCGCTGGCGCTGCTGCGCGCCTTCGAGGGCGCGACCGGAATCGCGGTCGACGGGTCCGAGCTCGAGTCGGCCGCGGAGGACTACGAGCGCCAGGTCTCGGCCGCGGTCGCCAGCGATCCCGAGGTCAAGGCCTTCGTCGAGCGTCTCGAGAGCGCGCTCGACGAGGTCAGCGAGGACGGCTCTCCCCCGGCCAGCCTGCCCTCGGCCGACACGATCGCGCGTGACTTCCAGAGCTTCCTGCGCCAGCGCGGCCCCGAGGGCGGCGGCGCCTGAGCCGCGGGGTCCAGGCCGGGGGGCGCCCGGGGCTCGCGCCCTGCCCGCGGGCGCAGGGGGCCGCTCAACGCTCCGCCGCCGGGCAGATGGTCCGGGAGTCGCAAAAAGAGCAAATTTCCTCTGACGGCGTGGGCGGGAAGCCGTGGGGGGAGATGCCCACGCC
>JBPCPD010000238.1:0-7553 GCA_050999535.1 Thermoleophilaceae bacterium | reverse complement strand
GTATCTCCGTCGGGCGCAAGGTCGGCGGCGCGGTGGAGCGCAATCGTGTCAAGCGACTCCTGCGCGAGGCCTTCTGGGCCACAGACTCCGAGCTGCCCGACGGCTACGACTTCGTGCTCGTCGCGCGTCCCGCCGTAGGCGAGCTCGCGGGAGCGGGTGGGGGGACGCGGGTCGCGGAGGCACTCGCGGAGCTGCTGCGCGACGCCGGCCTGGTGGGCCCCCGATGAGGTCGCTGCGCGCGCTCGCGACGGGGCCGGTGCTCTTCTACCAGCGGATCATCTCGCCCGCTCTGCCCCAGCGCTGCAGGTACTATCCGACCTGCTCGCACTACGCCGTCGACGCCATTCGCGCGTACGGCATAATGAGGGGCTCGGTACTCGCGGCCTGGCGCCTGTTGCGCTGCAACCCCCTCAGTGACGGCGGGGTCGACTTCGTCGAGGACCAGACGCTCTTTCGACCGCTCCCCTGAGAACCCATGCTCCCGTTTGCCTTCATCCCGCAGCCCGCCGAGGAAGTACTCAACGACATCCTCGGCTTCTGGCAGGGCGCGACCGGCAGCTGGGGTGTCGCGATCATCCTGCTGACGTTCACGATCCGCCTCGCGATCCTGCCGCTGACGTTCAAGTCGGTCAAGTCGATGCAGGCGCTCCAGGTGCTCCAGCCGGAGATGAAGAAGCTCCAGGAGCGCTACAAGGGCGACAAGCAGCGGATGAACCAGGAGATGATGCGGTTCTACCAGGAGAACAAGGTCAACCCGCTCGGTTCCTGCCTGCCACTCCTACTTCAGATCCCGTTCTTCATCGCGCTCTTCGAGCTGCTGCGAAGCCCGGAGTTCCAGAGGGACATCGAGGGCGCCGAGCGCTTCCTCTTCATCCCGGACCTGGCCGAGCCGCTGACCGATTTCCCGCTGATCCTCGCGGTGATGATGGTCCTCTACGTCGGTACCCAGCTCGCGGCGAGCGCGGTGACGATGGTCAGCGCCGACCCGACCCAGCGCAAGATCATGCTCGCGCTGCCGTTCG
Source organism: Thermoleophilaceae bacterium (assembly GCA_050999535.1). GTDB lineage: Bacteria > Actinomycetota > Thermoleophilia > Solirubrobacterales > Thermoleophilaceae > JAAYBF01. Next base: position 6,531 of record JBPCPD010000238.1, on the reverse strand, counting down.
TCTTCACGCTCTTCATCATCAACTTCCAGGCGGGACTGATGGTCTACTGGATCACCACCAACGTCTGGACGATCGGTCAGCAGCTGGTGGTGCGTAAGCTCTACCCCAAGCCCGAGGTGGTCGGCGCGGGCGACGACGAGGCCGCTTCGAAGCCTGCGCGCGGCAAGCCGGTGACGACCGCCGTGGCCGAAGCGCCCGTCGAGGGCGAGCAGGGCGCCGGCAAGAAGCAGGCCGAGGTCGGCAAGAAGCAGGCCGAGGTCGGCAAGAAGCAGGCCGCGCTCGGCAAGAAGCAGGCCGCGCTCGGCAAGAAGCAGGCCGGCGGCAAGGGCTCCTCGAGTGGCGGAAGGGCGCGCGGTCACGCCTCCAACGGCTCCACGCGCGCCAAGCCCCCGCCCGGATCGCCGCGTAAGAAGAAGAAGCGCTCCGGCCGTCGCCGGTAGTCTGCGCGACCGGGGACGCGGTGAGCACCGGAAGCGACAGCGAGGCCGAGGCGGCGGACATCAGTCCGGCGGGCGACACGGTGGTGCCCGATGAGCCGCTCGAGCGCCTGCGTGCGGTCGTGGAGCGCGTCGTCGAGGCACTCGATCTCGACGCGGCGGTGGATGTGCGGGAGACCGACGAGGAGCTGCGCGCCACCGTGGAGGGCGAGGATCTCGGCCTGCTGATCGGCAAGCACGGGGCCACCATCGATGCGCTCCAGCACATCGCCACGCGCGCGGCACTGCGCGGAGACGCCGAACGCAAGCAGGTCACCGTCGATGCCTCGGGATATCGCGCGCGTCGCGAGGCCGCCCTACGGCGCGCTGCCGACGACGCGGTCGCCGATGCGCTTCGGTACGGCCGCCCGATCGAGCTCGAGCCGATGCGGCCGCTCGAGCGCAAGGTGGTCCACCTCTATCTGCGCGAACGGTCTGATGTCGAGACCTACAGCGAGGGCGACGAGCCCGAGCGCAGGCTGGTCGTCTCGCCGGTCCGCTCGGCGTCCTGACCGTTTCCCGTGAAACGCTCGCGGCGGTGCTCGCACGGTACGGCGTCCCGGACGAGCGGGAGGGCGCCTTCGCCGCGCTGTTGAGCGCGCTGGAGCGCTCCGCCGACGTGCCGAGCACCGTGCGCGAGCGCGCGGATGCGCTCGACCGCCACGTCGCCGACAGCCTCAGCGGCCTCGAGATCGAGCAGCTGCGCGCAGCGTGGACGATCGCGGACATAGGGGCCGGAGCGGGCTTTCCCGGCCTTCCGCTCGCGCTGGCGCTTCCGACCGCGCGCGTCGACCTGCTGGAGTCACGAGCCCGCTCCGCCGCGGTGATCGAGCGTCTCGCGCACGCCGCGGGCGCTGTCAATGCGCACGCGGTGACGACGCGAGCGGAGCATTGGGCGGCCGCGGCGGGGGCCGCGGCGTACGACGTGGTAACGGCCCGGGCGCTCGCGTCGCTCGCGGTTCTCGCGGAGTACGCGGCCCCGCTCCTGCGCCAGGACGGCGTGCTGGTCGCCTGGAAGGGGGCACGCGACGGCGACGAGGAGACTGCCGGCGCGGCGGCCGCGCCGCGCCTCGGCCTCGAACTGCGTGACGTGCGCGCGGTCGTGCCGTTCTCGGGCGCCCGACCGCGCCACCTGCACGTGTTCGAGAAGGTGGCGCCGACCCCGCCAGGCTTCCCGCGGCGTGCGGGAATGGCACGCAAGCGCCCGCTTGCCTGAGGGTCGTTCAGTGCTCGTCCAATCCCGACCGTACTCTCGACGCGCGGGCGGGGGAGGAGCCCGGGGTTCGGGGGCGAACTGTCGCGGCAGCGCGCGGGGTTCCGACCGCTCGCGCCTCTAGCTTGGGCCTTCGATGGGCACTGTCTTCGCGATAGCCAACCAGAAGGGCGGGGTCGGTAAGACGACCACCGCGGTCAATGTCGCGGCGAGCATCGCCGAGGCGGGCCACGACACGCTGCTGGTCGACCTCGACCCGCAGTGCAACGCGACCGTCGGGGTGGGACTGCCCAAGAACGCGGGCCCGAACGTCTACGACTGCCTCGGCGGAGAGCTCAGCGTCGTGGAGCTCGCGCGGCCGACGGCCTTCGACCACCTCTGGGCCGTACCCGCCTCGCCGGACCTCGCCGGGGCGAACGTGGAGCTGCCGCGGATGCCGGGCTCCGAGACGCGGCTGCGCGAGCAGCTCGGCGACGTGCGCGAGCGTTTCCTGTTCACGCTGCTCGACTGCCCGCCCTCGCTCGGTCCGCTGACCGTCAACGCGCTCGTCGCGTCCGACCGGGTGATCGTCCCGGTTCAGACCGAGTACTTCGCCCTCGAAGGGCTCGCCGGGCTGCTCGACACGCTTTCGCTGATCCAGCGCGAGCTCAACCCGCGGCTGACCGTCGCCGGGATGATCCTGACGATGCACGACGGGCGCACCCGCCTCGCCCAGGACGTCGAGCGCGAGGTGCGCGAGCACTTTCCTGAGCTCGTGTTCGACACGGTCATCCCGCGTAACGTGCGCCTCGGCGAGGCGCCGAGCTTTGGCGTGCCGGTGACGCGGCACGCGCCGCGCAGCGCCGGCTCGGCCGCGTATCTCGAGCTTGCACGCGAGGTCGCCGCCCGTGTCTGAGGCCCCTGCAAACCTTTGTCTGCCGGTGTCATCGGTCGCTCGCGTGCGGAGCACGCTTCGCTCCCTGCCTGTGCCGCGTAATGGGGTGCTTCCTGGGCAGACTCGGTTTTCGGGGCCTCGGCGCCGCTGCAGCTACGAGGGCGTGCTCGATGTCTGACGAGCAGGCGCGTGCGCCTCAGCGTGGCATGGGCCGCGGTCTCGCCGCCATCCTCCCGCGCTCGCGCGCCGATGAGGTGGGCCTGCGTGAGCTTCCGCTCGAATTGGTGGTCCCAAACCCGCGCCAGCCTCGGCGCAGCTTCGAGGAGGAGGCACTGCTCGCGCTGTCGGAGTCGATCCGCGCGCGGGGGATTCTGCAGCCGGTCGTCGTGCGGCCGCTGGCGGGCGGCACGTTCGAGCTGATCGCCGGCGAGCGGCGGCTGCGCGCCGCTGGGATCGCTGAGCTCGAGCGCATCCCGGCGATCGTCCGCGAGGTCGAGGACGGCCAGCGGCTCGAGCTCGCGCTCGCCGAGAACATGGCGCGCGTCGACCTCAACGCTGTCGAGGCGGCGCGTGCCTGCGCGACCCTCGTGGAGGATCTCGGTCTGACCAAGGGCGAGGTGGGTCGGCGCGTGGGCAAGAGCCGCGTAGCGGTCTCGAACCTGATCCGCCTGCTCGAGCTCCCCGAGGAGGTGCTCGACCTGCTCGAGGCAGGCACGCTGAGCGAGGGCCACGGCCGCGCGATCCTGATGGTGCGCGACCACGAGCAGCGCAAGCGCCTCGCTGCCTCCGCGCGCGAAGCCGGCTGGTCGGTGCGCGAGACCGAACGCCGCGCGAAGGCGCTCGAGAGCGGCGATGAGGGACCCGGCCGGTCGCGCACGAGCGGTCTCAACGCGGTCCCGCCGGACCTCGCCGACGCCATGGCCGCGGCCGAGGACGCGCTTCAGGTGGCGCTCGGGGTCGAGGTGCGCGTTCGCGCCAGCGCCGACGGCTGTTGTGCCGAGATCGCATTCGATGCGCCGGCCGAAGCGGTTGCCCTCGCCGAGGAGGTGATGCGCACCCGCGCTGCCGCTTCGCGGGCCGCGTAACGGCCCCCCGGACCGCTCCCCCACGGTGGAGGACCGGAGAGGCGCGCGAGCCCCCACCCGGGCGGGAGTGCGGCGTTATGGTCCGGGGGTATGAAGCGGGCCCAGGTCAGGAAGGACGGGTTCAGCTCCCAGCTGAAGTTGCCCTATGCGTTGAAGCGGGGCTTCTGCACGACATAGGCCGGGTAATCCGGTTTCGAGGACCGGGCTCCAACAGGAAGGCGGTAGTGCCCATGTCACGATCCAACGAGTATCTGATCGGTGGGGGCCTCGCGGCCCTCGCTGCGATCATCGCCCTGCTGTTCACCGACAGCGGGGTCTTGGCCGGCGTGATGGGCGTCATAGCGCTGGTGTTCATCGCGACGGGACTGGCGGCCCGCGGCAAGGCGGGCAGTGGGAAGGGCTGAGGTGAGAAGTATGGTGGTTTCAAAGGACACCGGCTTGCGAGCCTGGAGGGACGAAGGCTTCCGTCGGAGTCTCTCGACGGAAGAGCAGGAAGCGATTCCGCCGCGCCCGACCGGCGACGGAGGTCAGGAGTTCGCCGACGAGCAGCTCGAGGCCCGAGGTCTTCTCGATTGCCATGGACGACATCTGCGAGATGTTGGCCACGGCTAACCAAGCGCTGATTCACCGAGGCCTGCTTCGGCTCGAAGAGAGCGTTCGTGGCGCCATCTACTCAGGCTTGCTCAGCGACCTCGTGGCGGAGGCCATCGCCAACCATGCCGGCGGGTTGACGAAGAACAGCTACCCGAACGGGCACCCCGACCTCTCCCGGCTGGCCGTTACGCCGACGACGCGGCTCAGACTGCCGAGGAAGGGCTTGAAGTCAAGGTCACCGGTAAACCTGGGGGCGGCGTCGATATGCACGGATGCGCCGGCTCGCGCGCTGTCCACCGGGCAGAGATGGGCGATCCTGGACTCGAACCAGGGACCTCGTCCTTATCAGAGACGCGCTCTAACCAGCTGAGCTAATCGCCCGCGTGCGGCGCGAGTCTAGCGCGGCCCGCCTTGGCCGTTGCCCTCCCCCGGCGTCAGCCCTGTGGTGGGTCGCCCGTCGTGACTAGACTGTGGCCTCCGGCACCTGCCAAGCCACGAGGGAGCCGCTTCGCCCATGCAGGAGATGGTCATCTACGGCGTCAGCTTCGACATGGTCGGCAAGCAGCCGATCGTGCTGTTGAAGACGCGCGAGGGCAACAAGTTCCTGCCGATCTGGATCGGCCATCCCGAGGCTGCGGCGATCCTGATGAAGCTCCAAGGCGCGAACACGCCGCGGCCGATGACCCACGACCTGATCAACGACGTGCTGTCCGAGCTCGAGGTCTCCTGCAGCCGCGTCTCGGTCACCGAGCTGCGTGAGAACACCTTCTACGCGGCGATCACGCTGCAGATGAACGGCCGCGAGGTCGAGATCGACTTCCGGCCCTCCGACGCGCTCGCGCTCGCGGTCCGCACCGACGCACAGATCTTCGCCGCCGAGGACGTCATCTCGGAGTCAGCGATCGAGTTCGAGCACGAGGTCGAGGACCAGGAGGAGGTCGTCGAGAAGTTCAAGGACTTCCTCGACAACGTCTCGCCCGAAGACTTCAGCGCCGGCAACAGCTGACGGGTCCGGGGGCGCGTGCCCCCGGCCTCCACCTCACCCGGCCGCCAGCTCGAGGATCCTCCCGACGAGCTCGTCGAAGCCGACCCCGGCTGCCTCGGCGGCCTGGGGCAGCAGGCTCGTCTCGGTGAGGCCGGGGATCGCGTTGGCTTCGAGCACGGCCAGTTCGCCGTCGGCGCCGAGCATGAGGTCGACGCGCGCGAAGCCGCTGCAGCCGAGCAGCCGGTACGTCGCCAGTGCCAGCTCCTGCGCGCGCCCCGTGGTCGCGGTCGGCAGCTGCGCCGGGCAGACGAACTCGGTCCGCCCGATCTCGTAGCGGGCTTCGAAGTCGTAGAAGTCCTCCTCGCGCGGGACGGCCTCGACCACGGGCAGCGCCTGTGGCCCGCCGGGGCCGTCGATCACCGACACGGCGAGGTCGCGCCCGGCGATGTGGCGCTCGAGCAGCACGCGCCCGTCGTAGGAGAACGCCGCGACCAGCGCGCCCGGCAGGTCCTCGGCGGCGCGTGCGAACTTGATCCCCAGCGCCGAGCCCTGACTCGAGGGCTTGACGACGATCGGAAACGCGAGCCGCTGCGCTATCGCCGCCAGCGCATCGGTGGCGCCGAGCTCGCGGAAGGCGGTCTGGGTGAACGAGAAGAACGCCGGCGTCGGCAGGCCGGCCTCGAGCAGAAGGTGCTTGGTCAGCACCTTGTCCATCGCCCGGCTGCACGCCAGCACCCCCGACCCGGTGTAGGGCACGTCGAGGATCTCGAGCAGCTCCTGCACGGTTCCGTCCTCGCCGTCGCGGCCGTGGAGTGCGACGAAGGCGACATCGCAGGACATCGCCTGCAGACGACGGATCAGGTCGATGCCGACGTCGACCGGCTCGACGTCGTGCCCGAGCCGAGCCAGCGCGTCCTCGACGCGCGCTCCCGAGCGCAGCGAGACCTGGCGCTCGAGCGAGCGGCCGCCCTTGAGCACCGCGACGCGGCTCACGTGCCGCCCGCGCTGCGGTCCTCGGAGGTTCGCCGGGGAAGACGCACGACCGTCGCCCCCTCGCCCGCGGACGCGCGCTGCACGCCGCCTGCCGGCCGCCCCCGCTCGCCGGGCTCGGCGAGCGTGGGGAGCTCGCCGGTCAGCGTCCCGTAGAGGGCGACCTGCTCCTTGATCACCTCGCCGATGCGGCGGATGCCCTCACGGATGTGATCCCCGCCCGAGGCGGAAAAGTTCAGCCGCATCGCGTTGCGCCCGCGGCCGTCGACGAAGGCGCCCTCTCCAGGCACGAACGCAACGTTCTCGGCCAGCGC